>CBIGQT010000618.1:0-2410 GCA_966191655.1 uncultured Ginsengibacter sp. | reverse complement strand
CTTATAAATTATCCCAGGAAGCTATGATTGCAGATGATATCATCAATCATTTAGGAGATGCATTTAAGCAAATAAGTTCTTGAAAATAATTTATACGTATAAATATTTTATTCTTGTCGTATAAAATATTATTCAGCTTTGGAAAGCAAATGCAATTGTATTATCACAGAAGATATTAATGATTTTTATTTTTCGGAAATAGAAGTATTGAATAGTGAAGATTTTTTTGAAAAATACCTCTTTAAAGCTTCATAAAGTGGCCTTTCAGTTTATTAGCTAATTAATACTTTTTCCCCTATTTTTGCCACCCAAAAATTAAGTAATAATTGATATGGATAATTTGATTTATGTAATACCGGCGATGGGAGTTGTTGGCTTACTTTACACCTTTATTAAATTTTCGTGGGTAAATAAGCAGGATGCCGGTAATGAAAAGATGAAGGAAATCAGCACTTACATTGCAGATGGCGCCATGGCTTTTTTAAAAGCTGAGTATAAAATCCTTACCTATTTCGTGATTATAGCGGCTTTGTTATTGGGTATTATGGGTTATACCAGTGTTAACAGCAGTTGGGTTATTGCTCTTGCATTTATTAGTGGCGCCATATTGAGCGCCCTTGCGGGTTTCATAGGAATGAAGGTTGCTACCAAAGCCAATGTGCGCACCGCACAGGCAGCACGAACAAGTTTAGCTAAAGCATTGCAGGTTTCGTTTACAGGAGGTAGTGTTATGGGTCTCGGTGTTGCAGGTCTTGCTGTCCTTGGATTAGGAGGATTATTTATAATATTAAAAGCAATTTTTGCACCAGGTGCAAGTGTTGATAGCGTTGATATGGAACGTACCATTGAAATACTTACCGGCTTTAGTTTGGGTGCAGAAAGTATCGCATTGTTTGCCCGTGTTGGGGGAGGTATTTATACAAAAGCTGCCGATGTGGGCGCAGACCTTGTTGGTAAAGTAGAAGCAGGCATTCCTGAAGATGATCCGCGCAATCCTGCAACCATTGCAGATAACGTAGGTGATAATGTGGGCGATGTTGCCGGGATGGGAGCTGATCTTTTTGGGTCTTATGTAGCAACTGTTTTGGCCACAATGGTGCTTGGAAGAGAAACAGCTTCTTCAGATAATTTTGGGGGAATGGCCCCTATTTTATTACCAATGCTCATTGCATCAATGGGAATTTTATTTTCAATTATAGGAACATTCTTTGTAAAAATATCTGACAGCGCCGGCTTGCATACAGCGGTGGTTCAAAAAGCATTGAACTTAGGTAACTGGGGCTCTATTATTTTAACTGCCATTGCTTCTTATTTTTTAGTGATGTGGTTGTTGCCGGATACGGATATGATTTTAAGAAATTATCATTTTACAAAATACGGAGTTTACGGCGCCATCTTTGTAGGTCTTGTTGTAGGTACCTTAATGAGCATCATAACAGAGTACTATACGGCCATGGGTAAACGCCCGGTTATGAGTATTGTAAGACAATCATCTACAGGACATGCAACAAATATTATCGGTGGCCTTGCAGTAGGTATGGAAAGCACTTTGCTTCCTATACTGGTTTTGGCTTCGGGCATCTATATGTCTTACTGGTGTGCAGGATTATATGGTGTTGCTATAGCCGCTGCAGGTATGATGGCAACTACTGCTATGCAATTGGCTATCGATGCTTTTGGCCCGATAGCCGATAACGCCGGCGGTATTGCAGAAATGTGTGAATTACCAAAAGATGTTCGTGAAAAAACTGATATACTTGATGCGGTAGGAAATACAACAGCGGCTACGGGTAAAGGATTTGCCATTGCCTCTGCGGCATTAACTGCATTAGCATTATTTGCAGCATTTGTTGGTATCGCAAAAATTGATGGCATTGATATCTATCGTGCAGATGTACTCGCAGGCTTATTCGTTGGTGCAATGATTCCATTTATATTTTCATCATTGGCTATTCGTGCAGTGGGACAGGCGGCTATGGCGATGGTAGAAGAAGTACGTCGCCAGTTTAGAACCATACCGGGTATTATGGAAGGAACAGGAAAACCAGAATATGAAAAATGCGTTGCTATTTCAACCGATGCTTCCATTAAAAAAATGATGCTACCGGGAGCAATTGCTTTAATATCACCATTAATTATTGGTTTTATTTTTGGGCCACAGGTGCTGGGCGGTTTTCTGGCAGGCGCCACCGTTAGTGGTGTACTAATGGGAATGTTTCAAAACAATGCAGGCGGCGCATGGGACAATGCAAAAAAATCTTTTGAGAAAGGCGCTGTTATTAATAATGAAACTTATTTCAAAGGCTCAGAACCTCACAAAGCTTCCGTAACAGGCGATACAGTCGGTGATCCTTTTAAAGATACCTCCGGACCAAGCATGAATATTTTAATTAAGCTGATGAGTATTATT
>CBIGQT010000617.1:0-2411 GCA_966191655.1 uncultured Ginsengibacter sp. | reverse complement strand
CAAGATAAACGAAACAAAGCAAATTCATTTTAACCTGGTGATGTTTGGTATGAAACAGCGTTTGCCAGAAGATTATGAACTGGCTTTATACCGCATTACACAGGAACTTATTAATAATGTGTTGAAACATGCTGAAGCAAAAAATGTTTCACTGCAGATAGGTCAACGGGATAAAAAAATAATACTTATGATTGAAGATGATGGAAAAGGTTTTGATGTGAATGCACATAAAGATGGTTATGGATTGCATAATCTGGAAGCACGCACCAAATTAATGCAGGGAACGATGACGATAGATTCTAAACCAGGTAAGGGGACAAGTGTCTGGATTGAAATACCTGATAATTTTAATGCAGTATGAACCAAAGTCAGTTACCGATAAATTTATTAATTACTGACGACCATCAGTTGATTACAGATGGACTTTCGCAAATATTGAAGGCTGAAAAAATGATCGGTGGAATTTATACCGCAAAAAATGGTAAAGAGGCAGTTGAAACCGTGTTGAAAGAAGATATTGATTGCATAATTATGGACATTAACATGCCGGAATTAAATGGCATGGAAGCCACCAAACTTATAAAAAAAGAAAAGCCGGAGATAAAAATAATTGTGGTTAGCATGCTTTGTGATCCGTCCATTGTAAGTAAAATGCTAAAGGCGGGAGCCGATGCTTTTATTAATAAAGACACCGGTAAGGCCGAGCTTTTAAAGGCAATAGATAAAGTAATGCATAATGAAAAATATATCAGCCCTGAAATTTCAAATGATCTGTTCACTCATCTTAGCGACCGCAATATAAATACATCTGCTATTGAAAAACATCTTACTAAAAGAGAGATTGAAATTATCGGTTACATAGCAGATGGGCTTACCAATAATGAAATAGCGGCAAAACTTTTTCTCAGTAATGTAACTGTAGAAACCCACCGGAAAAATATGCTGGCAAAGCTGCAGCTAAAGAATACTGCTGCTCTTGTAAAATACGCAGTGGAGCATAAGCTGCTCTAAAATTTTCTTCCGCACTTTTTAATTCTTATTTATTCTTCTACACCAAAAGGTGTAGATAAAAAATACACCTTATCGTGTATTGTATTCTGTTGCCGGATGTTTCAATTTTATAGAAGAATTTTTAAATATGGGGTCACTGATTGCCTTATATATTGACGACATGATGGAATTTAAAAATGAAGAACTGATAGAACGGGAAATAGAAATTGCAAATTACCTGGTGCAGGATTTTTCATTAAACTACATAGCCGAAACAACAGGAATAAACAAAAAGCTTTTGATGGTACACATCAGAAATATGATGAAAAAATTAAAAGCAGAAAATATGTCAACGCTGATAAAATTCTTAAACGAAAAATTAAATCAACTGTAAAGACTGTGACCTATCATTTCAATGATATAAACAGCCTTATTTAAGAATTCATTTCTAAAAAGTTATTTGTATGAACATTCAAAAGGCATTTGTATTAGTCGCTTCGATTACTCTATGTACGTTATATCTTCCCAAAGTGTCGGCGCAAAATAGGGAAGACACTACCGGCAATCACTTCCGTGATGATTTGCTCGATCATCTTGTTGGTGACTGGAGTGATAGCTCAACTGCACATGGAAGTGCATTTACCTCAAATGTTGATGTGCGGTGGGTCTTAAATCACCAATATCTGCTCATTCATTTAAAGAGCAAAGAAATAGTTCCATGGTGGCACACAGAGATGGAATACTATGAATACATCGGTTACAATCATTACCAAAACAGGTATACAATTCACGGAATGAGCATAGAAGGGGATGAAGATCTTTCAGAAGGTTTCAGCTATGGATATCGCGATGGTAATGATTTTAAAACAGTGGCAAAATTTGGTGCTGATACAAACGTTGTTCAACATCTTATCTGGCATCCGGAAACGAATACGTGGAATTTTCAGTCACGACCGGAGATTAAGGGAAAAGAAGGAGAAATATTTCTTGATATGAAATTAACAGCAGCAAAAACTTCATCAAACTAAGAATTATTCTTCAAAATTATAATAATGAAACAGCTTTATTTTTTATTTATAACAGTATTTATTACAACTGCAACATCAGCACAAAATGATAATGATTCACTGATTCCAAAAGGAGAAATGGGAGGTGTGAAGGCGATGAAATTTAAATCAGTCATTAACAATCATGACTATGTTTTATTGATAAAATTACCCGAATCGTATAATGACTCTATTAAAAAAGTATACCCGGTGATGTATGCACTGGATGCACAATGGAGCTTTCCATATTTAATGGAAGCACAACACTCTCTGTTGTATGATAACCTTGTTCAGGAAATGATATACGTAGGTATTGCATTTCCACAGAATTGGTTTGCAAACAGGAACAGGGATTTCACGCCAACCCCTACACCT
>CBIGQT010000616.1:0-2411 GCA_966191655.1 uncultured Ginsengibacter sp. | reverse complement strand
ACTTCCCTAAAGTTTAGAATAAAATAGTTAATTTCATTATTTTAAAAGAATAAATATATAGTCTTATATGCCAAAAGTTACTAAAAAAGAAGAAGTAGCAACTTTAGATATTTCTTTAGATAAAAAAGATTTAGAAATTCTTAAACTATTACAGGAAAATGCGAGGATTACTATAAAAGAAATATCGGGTAAAATTCATTTAAGTACAACACCAGTTCATGAGCGAATAAAACGAATGGAAGAATCAGGCGTTATAAAACAGTATGCCACCCTGGTAAATCATGAGAAAGTAAAAAAAGGATTGATGGTAATCTGCTATGTATCATTAAAGCAGCACAGTAAAAATGCAGGTGTAAAATTTATTAAAACGATTCATGAATTAAATGAAGTTGTAGAATGTTTTAGTATTTCAGGCGAATTTGATTTTATGTTGAAGGTTATTTGCGAAGACATGAATACGTATTATGATTTTCATGTAAACAAGTTAAGCCAGATCGAAAATATGGGCCACCTGCAAAGTATTTTTGTAATGGGAATTATTAAGCAAACACACCGGTTGATTTACTAATATCAGATATGAGGTTGATTAGCATGGTCAATTTCTAATTGTTCATTTTTAATTGAGAGCTATCCTCCAATCATCTTTAAAAACTCATCTTTCTTGCGACGTGAAATATCTATTAAAGTGCCATCCTGTAGTTGTACATGCCCACCCTGGCTACGTACATATTTTTGAATGTAATTGAGATTAATGAGATGCGAGTTATGAATTCTGTAAAAATTGTAAGGAAGCAGCATTTCTTCAAAATCTTTTAGGATTTTAGTCACCATCACGGTTTTATTATCCATAAGAAAAATTTTACTGTAATTAGATTTTGATTCAATATGAATTATGTTTTTTATGGGAATAAATTCAATTCCTTCTGAAGTGGATATAGCAATTTTATCTTCCTGGCTTCGGTTATCGCTTAATGATTTCCTGAGAATATCAATCTTTTCTTTTGTTTGCCTGTTGAGGCTTTTGCTTAGGCGTTCAACGGCCTGTTGTAACTCTTCTATACCTATAGGTTTTACCAGATAATCAAAAGCGCTGATGCGTATGGCATCTATTGAATAATGGTTATAGGCTGTAGTAAAAATAATATCAAAATCATATTCGCCAAGTTCCTCAAGCATTCTGAAGCCACTCATTCTGGGCATTTCTATATCAAGAAAAACAATATCAGGCTGGTGTTGACGTATTAGCAATAAACCTTCTTCGGGTTTTTGCGACGTAGCTATAATGCTTACATCAGGACAAAAGCCTTCCAGTTTTTGCTGGAGATTTTGCAAGCTGTTTAGCTCGTCATCAATTAAAATTGCTCTTATCTTTTCCATATTACAATGCTTTTATTTTTACTTCAACTCTCGTGCCGGCGGGTTTGTTATCTGAAGTGTACAGATCAACTATTTTAATGTCGCCATTGGTATCTTTCTTATGATTAAATAAACGTATCCTGTCTTCAGTAATTTTCAGGCCTACACTTTTATGATGCAGTTTATTTATCTTATTGTAATCTGCTGATTTGTGCCTGCCTATACCATTATCCTCAATTATATATTTTATATGATCGCTCTCAAGTGTAGCCGTCACCGTTAGTGTTAAGTCTTTTTTGTTACTATGTGCAATTCCATGAACAATTGCATTCTCAACATAAGGTTGTATTAGTAAGGAAGGAACATTGTAATCACCTGAAATTAATTGCGGATCAATCTTTTCCTTATAACTAAATATGTTGTTAAATCGCATCTGCTCCAGGTCAATATATAATTTTAGAGCTTCCATATCCAGAGACACCGTAGTAATTTCATCCCGGCTGCTTTCTAATATGGTTCTTATTAACAAAGCAAATTTGTGCAGATAATCGCTTGCTTTTCTTTTTTCATTCTGCATCATAAAATTTTCAATGCTGTTAAGGCTGTTGAAAATAAAATGGGGGTTCATTTGCGCACGCAGAGATTGTATTTGCGATTCAGCAATTTTTTGTTTGAGAGAAAATTCAACTTTTTTCTTTTTGGCCTGGCGCGATTTATTAATAAAAAATGCAATGGCAATTGTCAGAAATAAAAGTATTAAAGAAACCCCAAGCAAAGCATTCTTAAAAAGTATCTGTTTTTTTTGCAATTGAGAAAGCTCGAGCAGATGTGTATTTTCAATTTCTTTCTTTTTTACCAGCCACTCCGATTCTTTTATGACTAAATTAAGGTTATTATTTTGGGAAAAAAGAGATTCAAAACTACTGCGGTAAATACGAAAATAAGCTAAGGCAGAATCTCTGTTATTTTCTTCATCATATACATGCGATAATTGCTCTGCGGCATTTGAAACGCCTTCATAATATTTAACGCCTCTTGCTATGCTTAAGGCAGTA
>CBIGQT010000615.1:0-2419 GCA_966191655.1 uncultured Ginsengibacter sp. | reverse complement strand
AAAAAGTTAGCATCAATGTTAAATTTTCCCTTGTCCCAATCAGTATAATTCTCCAAATCAAACTCATATAAAAAATCTACATCACTTTTTTCATTGAAACAATTATCCGCCGCTGCGCTTCCAAAAACATAAAGTGATTTTAATTTATGCTTTTTGCACATCTCTATCATTAACGGTAAATTATCTTCAACAATTTTCACCATAATTTCTATTTTAATCTTCCTATCAATGTTCCGGCCGTGCAACTTTCAATAACGACATCTGCATAATCTCCTTTTTCCAAAACATCATTTTTCCAAAACACAACTACTTTATTGTTATCACTTCTGCCGGCCCAATGTTCCTCACTCTTTTTTGAATTGCCTTCTATTAAAACTTTTACAGTTTTACCAACTTCTTTCTGCATGCTTTTTAAAGACTGAATTCTATGTAAGGCAACTACTTCCTGCAATCTTTTCTTTTTAATTTCTTCCGGAACATCATCTGCAAAACGGCGTGCCGCAAGCGTCCCCGGCCGTTCAGAATAAAAAAACATATAAGCCAGGTCATATTCACAATATTCCATAAGGCTTAATGTTTCTTTATGATCTTCTTCTGTTTCAGTGCAAAAACCGGTAATAACATCTGTTGATATTCCACAACCTGGAAGCAGCTCTCTTATCCTGTTCACTTTTGATATATACCATTCACGGGTGTAAGTGCGGTTCATCATTTGCAAAATTCTTGTACTTCCGCTTTGCACGGGCAAATGAATATACTTGCAGATGTTTTCATATTTACTCATGGTAAATAATACTTCATCGGTAATATCTTTGGGGTGAGAAGTAGAAAACCTTACTCTTAATAACGGTGACACCTGTGCGACTTTTTCGAGAAGCTTTGCAAACGAAACAGCCCCCTCTAAATCTCCCCCAGTAGGGGAGACTTGCCAGGAATAACTATCTACATTCTGACCAAGTAGAGTAACCTCGCGATAACCTTCCTCAAATAAATTTATGCATTCATCCAATATAGATTGAGGGTCACGGCTTCTCTCACGGCCACGGGTAAACGGAACTACGCAAAATGAACACATGTTATTGCAGCCACGCATAATGCTTACAAAAGCTGTAACCCCATTGCTGTTTAATCTTATCGGTGAAATATCGCCATAAGTTTCATCACGGCTTAATAAAACGTTTACTCCTTTTTGTCCGCTTTCTGCTTCCTGGATTAAACCAGGTAAACTTCTATAGGCATCCGGACCAACAACTATATCCACCAATTTTTCTTCTTCAATAAATTTAGATTTCAGTCGTTCTGCCATGCAGCCTAAAACACCTATCAATAAACCAGGATTATATTTTTTTATCTTCCTGAATTCTGTCAATCTTTTCCTTACTGTTAACTCAGCTTTTTCGCGGATAGAGCAGGTGTTTAAAAAAATCATATCAGCCTCCTGGAAATGCGGCGTTGGCCCAAACCCATTTTCATTCAATATAGAAGCCACCACTTCACTGTCTGCAAAGTTCATCTGGCAGCCATAGCTTTCTATATAAAACTTTTTTGCAAAAGAAGTATTGGCAGCCAGGGCAGGAGCAAAAGCCTCTCCCTGCCTCGCTTCATCGTGTTTTTTATCTATAAGAATATCCAGCATTTATTAATTTTTAAACCGGATTGCAAATATAAATAAATTAAGCATGGCGACAAGATGGCAGAAAGTTAATAATATTGATTGCCTTGCGCCGTTGGTGAGTGAATTTGTAAAAGATCATGATTCGACTTAGCACAAACCTTTAGTCTCAATCTTACTTGTGCACTTTGCTCTTCAATAATAAAGTAATTTTGAGACCTGAAAAAGAACCCCTTATTTCGTGGAAAGTATTTCAATGAAAATTTATAATTCATTTTTTACAATTGGATTGTTACTTATTGCTTCGCCAATTTTCTCCCAGCAACTTTTTCAAACTACTGAGTTTACTAATGCCTTAGCAAAAGGAACCAGAACATCTACCGGCAAGCCCGGGAGAAGTTATTGGCAAAACAAGGGAGATTACACCATTCATGTAAGTTTTGATCCTGCATCGGATTTGCTTTCCGGAAATGAAGTGATTACTTATTATAATAACAGTCCTGATACGTTGAAAGAAATGATTATAAGGTTATATCCTGATCTGTATAAAAAAGGCGTAACAAGGTTAACTGATATTGATGAAAAAGATTTGAATGATGGAGTAACTATTGATTCGTTTAAGATTGGTGATGAAAGCATCAGTAATTTTCTGAATCCTCATAAAGCATTTCATAAAAACACAAATCTGATTGTTCATCCGGAAAAATATATTTTACCACATTCGCAGGTTAAGCTATTAATTAGCTGGCATTATAGTGTAAACACCGGCTCTCCCGTGCGAACAGGAATGGTTGATAGCGGCTCTTA
>CBIGQT010000614.1:0-2419 GCA_966191655.1 uncultured Ginsengibacter sp. | reverse complement strand
AGCAATGCAATTTTTTTGTCCTTTAGATTTCCAAAAGATTTTCCCGCTTGTTTGAAAGTATGTACCGGAGATGCATCATTAATCAATCTTGACTCAAGAATGAGGCTCTTTGATGAATCATTTCCCTTTTGAAAATTCCGCCACCACAAAAGGATTCCATCCTTTGGCAGGCAATGTCCACCCACCCCAAGCATAGGAATTAATAAGCCACCACTTGGTATAGCATTGGGATCAGCAGTTGCCTTATCAGACTGTGATAGCATGTCATTAACATTATCCCTCACTTCATAAAAGTTAATATTCTGTTCATCGCAATACCTAACTATTTCAGTTGAAAAAGCAATTCTTACATCACGATATGCATTCTCAAGAGTCTTTACAATTTCCGCGGTAAGACTATTTGTCTGGTACACTTCACCGTTAGTTACGATATGATTGTAAAGTTTTGCAATAAGTTTTGGTGTTTCAGGATGCAGACCCCCCGCAAGTTTATCTGACTCACGTATTCTTTCGACTAAACGGCCGGGCATTACCCTGTTAGGACTGTTTCCCAATAAAATGTCTTTTCCTTCTTCTAAGCCGTACTTTTTAAAATGCTCCCTGAACAAAGTATCCATTGTAGTAGGAGCTAGGGTGGATTCAAATATTACCAGAGGAATTTTATCAGCCGGCTTTTTTTGCAAAGCTTCAGCCAATTTTTCAAGGCCACCGAACATTGGCCCATAATCAGGTTCAAAGCCGGTTTCGTTTTTATCAGTTTGGATCGATACCAATATAACATCTGCATCTGAGAGCACAGAAAAATCTGAGCTTGTAGAAAGAAGCCCTGCTTCCACCGCTTCATGAGTTATATCGTCTAATTCAGGCTCAATACCTCCTATTACAGATTTACCGCTATTGATGGCTTTTACTTTCCATCCGGAATTAATTGAATCTCTTTGAACTATTACTACTTTAGCAGGTTCATCTTTTCCTATTTTAATTCGAGCTTTGGCGAGCATTGCAGCCATAGGCATACCAACAATTCCGGGCCCTATAACCCCAATTTTATTTATTTTCCAATTGTCTAAGCTGATGGGAGTTTCATTTACTTTCATTTTTAGTTAGTTTCTCTTTAAAGATTTAATTAAACGACCAATAGAATTATTTTGGCCTGTATAGGTTTATGTTTTTATTATTTTACTTATCTATAAATTGTTTATACCATAACTCTAAAGATAAAAGGCCCCACAATCCCCTGCTAAATGGCTGTTGAGTATTAATGAGCTGTTCAACGTAATTAGTATTGATAATATTTCTTTCTTTGGCTTTTTTAGATAGCAAAGTATCCATTATAAAATCTTTGCCTTTATTTTTTGACCACAGATGTAAGGGCACAGGAAAGCCCATTTTATCCTTTCTTTCCATAATTTCTTTAGGCATAAAATTATTTATGGTTTTTTTTAATAAATATTTCATTTCGCCGCCCTTAAATTTCATGCCTGCGGGCATTGTCGATATAAGATCAACGATCCGCCGGTCCAGTAAGGGAACTCTTGATTCGATTGATACTGCCATGCTCACCCGATCTTCCACTTGTAATAATCCGGGAAGGCTACCTTGCATATCAAAATGAGTCATCTTATTAAAATAGCTTTTTGTTTCAGAGTCATTAAAATAACGGGCAAATTTTTCAAATATTATTTCACTACCACATTTTTGGGCAATGTCCTTATGAAGGAAATTAGTTGTAGCTCCCATTCGGTTTAAAAGATTGAAATACCGTCTGTCCATTGGTTCAAAGGCATCGGATTTCCAAAAGCTTTTCATCATGGGAACATATTGCTTCAAAGATGGAAGATTGGGAAGAATGGAAGCTAATGAAACGATATGCTCTTCCTCTTCATTGCTTTCATGGATGGCACCTTTAATTGCCTGTTCCAAATAGGCAATCATATACCTTGCATATCCACCAAATATTTCATCACCTCCCTGGCCACCTAAAATAACTTTTACATGTTTTGACGCAAGCTTTGATACGATGTATTGGGGGAAAAGACCAGGACCTGCTACCGGTTCATCAAGATGATAAATTAACTTTGGCAACAAATCTATGAACTCTTGTTCGGTTGGAAACACTTCAAATAATTCTGAGTTAGCGGCATTTGCGGCTATTCTCGCATATCGAAGTTCATTAAATTCCGGACCTTCATTAAAAGCGCCGCTAAATGACTTGAAAGGCTTGTTTAGAAATTTGGATGCCATTATTGTTACCAAGGAAGAATCAATTCCTCCGCTTAAATAGGTTCCCACAGGGACATCACTGCGCAATTGCTGGGAAATAGTTTCTTCAAGAATCTTTTGTAGTTCAACAATAAAATATTCTTCTGTATGATACTGATCAATCTTGAAATTCGGAACCCAATATTTTACTTCGTTT
>CBIGQT010000613.1:0-2420 GCA_966191655.1 uncultured Ginsengibacter sp. | reverse complement strand
TTGATTGCTTTTTCAAGCGGCTCTGTTATTTCAGATTCGATAATGTCTGAATTGGCGCCGGAGTAAGAGGTACGTACAGAAATATTCGGCGGGTCAATAGCAGGATAGTCCCTCACGCCCAGGAATTTAAAACCGATGATACCAAATAATACGATCGCCAGGTTCATTACTATGGCAAAAACAGGACGGCGTAAACTGGTGTGCGATATATTCAATGCATTATTTATTTAACGACGAAATATTGATTTTGCTTCCCGGATCAATGTTTAACAAGCCTGTGGTAATAACGGTATCGCCGCTTTGAAGCCCATTTAAAATTTCCACTTTAGCTGAATCACGATCGCCGGTTTTTACAACATTAAACTGCGCCAGTCCATTCTTTAAAACAATTACTTTTTTATCTCTTGCTTCAGGAATGATGGCCTGCGTGGGAATCATAAGAGCGCTGTTGTTATCGCCCATATCAAAACTTACTTTTGCAAAAGACCCTGCAGTAATATTCTTATCCGTATTTTCAACCCTCGCATGAACTTTCAAGCTGCGGTTTTCTTCTGTGATGCCCGATTCTGTTGCAACAATTTTGGCGGTATATTGTTTGCCCGAAGATTCTGTGGTAAAGTTGATTATATTACCATTCTTTATTTTGGAAGTATATTTCTCAGGTACTGAAAACTCAAGCTTTAGTTCATTAATTTGTCTTATGGTAGTAACAACGGTAAGCGGGGTTACATAAGCGCCGATGCTGATATTTTTAAAACCAATTTTTCCATCGAAAGGCGCCCTTATAATTGTTTTATTGATGGACGCATCGAGTACCTGCATATCCGCTTCAATAGTGCTTACATCAAGCACACTTAAATCATAATCCTGCTGGCTGATACCGCCGATCTTTAGTAGTTCATCCTGCCTTTCTACCGTCTTTTTTGCAATAGCCAACTGCACGTTTAATTTATGAAGCTGAGCCGTAAGATCGCCGTCAAAAAGCCTTGCCAGCAGCGTACCTTTTTTAACGACTTTTCCTTCGTTAATAGAAAGCATTACAACCTTTCCGGCAACTTCGGGATGTATTTCTGTTTCCTCAAAGGGCAGCAAAGTGCCGGCCACATCAATGCTGGAATGTAGTACTGTTGGCGTTACAATAAAACCTTCTACTGATAGTGTATGCGCTGCCGGTTTTTGCGCATTCGTTTTTTTGGAGGGATCGGTATCCTTTGATTTGCCGGCGCACGAGGAAATAATTAGAAAAATGATTATCGCAAATGAATTCCTGCACTTCAATTTCATTAGACTGATTTCTGATTTTTTATGTAGATGATCTATAAGACGCTGAAAACTTAAAAACCCTTCGGGTCAGGTATTTTAATTTGATTTTAATTTGATATTACTCGTACATTTTGATTTATTTTGTTAGCAATATGAATCAACTGTTGCTTTTCATTGCTGATAACAGTTACGTGTCCCATCTTGCGGCCCGGACGTGTTTGTTTTTTCCCATACAGATGAACAAAGGCATTGTCAATTTTTAAAACTTCTGCCAGCCCTTCAAATTTTACATCTCCCGAGAAGCCTTCTTCGCCAATAAGATTAATCATTGCAGAGGGCATGATAGCTTTTGTATTTCCTAACGGATAACCAAGCATTACCCGCCACAGCATATCAAATTGCGAGCTATAATTTCCTTCAATAGTATGATGCCCGCTGTTATGAACTCTTGGCGCAGTTTCATTCACCCAAACGTTATCATCCATATCCGTAAACATTTCAACAGCAAAAATACCCGGGCTTTTAAAATTTTTTACAACAGTTAATGCGATGGCTTCTGCTTTCCATAAAACTTTTTCATCAATAGCTGCAGGGCTCAACTGGTATTGCAATAAATTAAAATCTTTATTAAAAATCATTTCCACCGGCGGATACAGGGCGGTTTCACCTGCTTCGTTTATGGCAATAATTAAAGCAATTTCTTTTTTTATAGCTACTAATTTTTCCAGCACAGCAGGCGCATCAAAACCATTATTAATTTCTTTTTCATTTTTTATAATAACAACGCCGCGGCCGTCGTAACCTCCCATCGCAATTTTATGAACAGCGGGCAAAAAATTAAAATGATTTCTTAACTCATTTTTATTTTGAGTGATAGCAAAAGAAGGTGAAGGAACATTGATTGATTGATAAAATTGCTTTTGTAAAATTTTATTTTTAATGGTTGACAGGGCTGATGGCTTGGGGTAAATCTTAACTCCTTCCTCTTCTAATTTTTGAAGCGCCTCAACATTTACAGATTCAATTTCTATGGTAAGTGCGTCTACCTGTTTGCCGAAATTATAAACATCATCATAATTAGTAATGTCTCCCTTTATAAAATGATGGCAAAGATGAGCAGCCGGGCATTCTGCATCATTCTCCATTACATGAGTTTC
>CBIGQT010000612.1:0-2431 GCA_966191655.1 uncultured Ginsengibacter sp. | reverse complement strand
TGAGTAATGATTTTATAAAGCTTTCGCAATAAGGGTTTCAGGTAAAAAAGCATTTTTTATTTCAGAAAAATATATAAAATTTCAGAAACTTCTTAACAAATTTATTTGTGAATTGACATAAAAATGACCAATACTTTTCTGCACAATTGTGTGTGGATTAAGTTGAGAAAAAAACGTAAAAATATTTTAAATTGTGGATTACACCTTATTTCCTGTTAGTAACTTAAGTTTTTTTCAGATTTTAATGTGAATTGATATGGTATAAATATTAACCCTTAACAATTTCTTTAAATAGATTAATGTACTTTAACTTAGCCGCCCACTGAATATTTTTAAACTAAACTTATTTAATTATTTAACATTACTAATAAACCGCCTTTTAATATAACATGGATCTTACTAACCTCAATAAAGAAAGAAAATCAAGAAGAAAAAATGGCTCCCTGGAATTAGGAACAATGATGTTCGGAAAAGTTCCACCGCAGGCAAAGGACCTCGAAGAAGCAGTACTTGGGGCAATAATGATTGAAAAAAACGCATTTGATGTTGTAGTTGAAATTCTAAAACCGGAATGTTTCTACCTCGAAGCTCATCAACGTATTTTCAGGGCTATGCAGGGTCTTCAACAAAAGAATTCACCAATCGATTTACTTACAGTAGTGGAAGAATTGAAGTTCAGAGAAGAAATTGATCTTATCGGAGGGCCCTATTATGTAACAAAACTTACTAACGCTGTTGTTTCATCTGCCAATATAGAAACGCATGCCAGGATTGTTTTGCAAAAGTTTATACAGAGAGAATTAATTCGTATAAGTGGCGAAATTATCGGGGATGCCTATGAAGATAGTACTGATGTATTCGACCTTCTTGATGATGCAGAAACAAAGCTTTTTGAAATTACCAATAATCATCTTAGAAAAGATTATGCCAGCATAGATACCGTTCTGGTAAAAACCATTCAACGAATTGAAGATCTTAGAACACGCCAGGATGAAATTACAGGAGTGCCTACCGGTTTCCAGGTTTTGGATCATCTTACTTACGGCTGGCAACCTTCTGATTTAATTGTTCTTGCTGCACGTCCCTCTGTTGGTAAAACGGCATTTGCGCTTAACCTTGCACGTAATGCCGCTCTTCACCCAACAAAACCTACAACGGTTGGGTTTTTCTCTCTTGAAATGAGTGCCGGACAATTAGTACAAAGAATTCTTAGCGCTGAAAGTGAAATATGGCTGGAGAAAATTGCAAGGGGACGGCTTGAGGAACATGAAATGAAGCAACTATACAAAAAAGGAATTGAGAAACTTGCATCTGCGCCTATACACATTGATGATACAGCAGCTTTAAATATTTTTGAATTAAGGGCCAAATGCCGCAGATTAAAAAATAAACATAACGTAGGTCTCATTATTATTGATTATTTACAGCTCATGAGCGGTGCGGGAGAAAATCGTAACAGTAACAGAGAACAGGAAATAAGCCGTATTTCAAGAGATTTAAAAGGTCTTGCAAAAGAATTGCAGATTCCTATCATTGCATTGAGCCAGTTAAGCAGGGAAGTTGAAAAAAGAAAAGAAGGAAATAAAATGCCACAGTTGAGTGACCTGAGAGAATCCGGCGCAATTGAACAAGATGCTGATCTGGTTATGTTTTTATACCGCCCCGAATATTATGATATTACTTCGAATGAATTAGGTGAAAGTAATAAAGGTGAAACGCACGTGCGCATTGCAAAGCATCGTAATGGTCAGCTTGACACTATAAAACTAAAAGCATTGCTGCATATACAAAAATTTATAGAAGACGATAGTGATGATTTTAATAAAAGCCTTCCGCAGGGTGGAAACTGGAAACCTGTAAAAGATATAGATAATGACGGCGCAAAATTGTATATACAAAAAGGAAGTAAAATGAATGATGGTGAGTTTGATGACGAAACACCTTTTTAAAAAATAGCACCGGCTCTACTTTTCATTAATATCTTATTGCAATGCAATTGCCATTTTTTTTTGAAGAAAATTTGCCTGATGAAGAGAAATTTTTGCTGAGCGAAGAAACTTCAAAACATATTGTGCAGGTATTACGTATGCATGGAAAGGAAAATATTAATAAAAAAAAATAAAAAAAATGACGAAGTGCAAATAAAAAACAAATAAGTTAGTCCGAAACCCGTTCCTAAAATAACTATTGGAATTTCACTTATAAAAAATACCAACAGATTTGAGTGGTTTTTAGAAAAGGCTACAGAAATTGGTATTTCTGAGATTATTCCAATTCTTTGTGAGCGTACAGAAAAGCAGCATTTCAGGCACGATAGAATGAAAAATATTATTGTAAGTGCTATGCTACAATCACAACAGGCATGGTTACCCGAATTGAAACCGCCCATAAAATTTAAAGAGATTATAAAAAACGCTGCATATCAAAAAAA
>CBIGQT010000611.1:0-2432 GCA_966191655.1 uncultured Ginsengibacter sp. | reverse complement strand
TCATGCATATAATGGCCATGGAAAAGGCAACAGAACATCCTTACACAACGCCTGCAAGAATTGTGAATAACGAATTGAATTATGAAAAAGAAATGGATGATAAATAATATGTTTGATTTTTTCAAATGAATAACCTTCTAAATAAAATACAACGATGTGAAGTTTGTAGAGAACATTTGCCATTGGGCCCAAGGCCTGTTATACAGTTAAATACATTTTCTAAAATTGTTATTTTAAGCCAGGCACCGAGCAGGCGTGTACATGAAACAGGCATTCCATGGAATGATGCAAGTGGTAAAAAATTAAAGTCATGGATGAATGTGAGCGATGAAATATTTTATACTCCTTTGTGCATTTCAATTTTACCAATGGGTTTTTGTTATCCCGGAAAAGCAATCTCAGGAGACCTTCCGCCACGCCCTGAATGCGCTCCTTTATGGCATCCACAGGTTTTTAAAAATTTTAAAAGTAAACCGCTTATTTTGTTAATAGGCCAGTATGCGCAACGCTATTATTTAAAGAAAAGTTTCAGAGGAAGCCTTACAGAAACAGTCAGGAATTATAAGGAATATCTGCCAACCTATTTTCCATTGCCACATCCTTCTCCGCGGAATCAAAACTGGGTAAAGATAAATCCATGGTTTATGGACGAAGCGATTCCTGAATTGCAAAAAAGAATACACTTAGCAATCTATGGGTAAAAACAGCAAAGTAAGGCAGATTAATTGCTGTATTTCAATAATTAAAAATTACAACTTTGAGCCAAAAATTTAAGATCGGTGAGCGTGTAACCCGGAACTCAGAAGCTGGTCATGTGTCGGGTACGATAGTGAAAATACACAAAAGTGATTTTGATTACAAAGGCTATACACATCATGCCAGCAAAGAAGGTCCGCAATATGAAATCAAAAGCGATAAAACGGAACATGTTGCTGTACATAAAGCCAGCGCACTTTCAAAAAAAAGAAAACTGGTTAAACAAATAAAATGAAAACGATACTCATATTTGTCTCAACACTTGATGGTAAGGTAACAAAATGGGGTGAACAGAACGTCAGTTCCTGGTCATCTCATCAGGACCAGGATTATTATAAAAAAGTTCTGAATGAATCGCGGCTGATTGTTATGGGAAGTAACACATTTAATGCTGATACATTTAAGTACTCGTCAGATCATCAGCTCATTATTATGACAGGGCATCCTGATAAATATAAAAGTTTGGAAATTACAGGACAGATTGAATTTACAAACGAATCACCCGTTGAGCTAATAGCCCGCTTTAAAAATAAAGGTCACAAACAAATGCTGGTAATTGGGGGTGCACACGTTGCAACTTCATTTCTAAAAGAACAATTAATAGATGAGTTATGGTTGACGCTTGAACCTAAAATTTTTGGAACCGGTGGCAATTTTGTAACAGATGTAAAACTGGATATCAATTTAAGTTTAATACACTGCGAAAAAGTAAATGAACAGGGAACATTGATTACTAAATATGCAGTGTTGAAGAAATGAATCGTATGGTTTCAAGAACCTTCAATTATTGCATTCTCCCCTCACAGTAAATGCAAAAGACTTTTTGAAAATAAAAGAAATTTAAAATGACAAAACAAAATAATATACAACCTGAGAAAGGAAATTTATTGAACACACTTCATCATAATGGTAAATTATTGGTGCTTCCAAACATCTGGGATCCTTTAGGAGCGGTACTTTTAGAAAGTTTGGGTTATGCCGCTGTGGCTACTGCAAGCGCCTCCATCGCTTTTAGTAATGGCTATCCGGATGGAGAAAAAATTCCATTTAAAGAGCTGTTGCACATCCTGCGAAAAATAATAAATAGTGTAACCATTCCTGTAACCGCCGATATTGAAAGTGGTTATGCAACAAATAATGCTGAGCTAAAAGAAAACATTAAAATGCTTCTTGATGCGGGAATAGCGGGAATTAATTTTGAGGATACTAACCAGACTGATAAAACAATTATTCCAATTGAAGCGCAGTGTGAAAAGCTTAGCCTGGTTAGAAATACTGCGTTGGAAATGGGAGTTCCTCTTTTTATCAATGCCCGTACTGATGTATATCTCAAGGCAAATGATTTATCGGAAGAAGAAAAATTATCGGAAACCATACTCAGGGGAAAAGCTTATAAAAATTCAGGAGCAGATTGTTTCTATCCCATCTCACTAAAGAAAAAGGAACAAATAGAAATCATTATTAAAGAAGTCGGTTTACCCGTCAATGTTTTATTGCTTCCCGGGGTACCCGATTTTGAAACACTAAAAATAATTGGTGTGGCAAGGTTGAGCCTTGGTCAGAAGATTTTAAAAACCTCCATCAATGCCATGAAAAATATTGCTGAAAAATTATTGAACTATGAAGGGATGCAGGAAGTGACAGATAATCCTGTTATATCGGCGTATTTAAATACT
>CBIGQT010000610.1:0-2448 GCA_966191655.1 uncultured Ginsengibacter sp. | reverse complement strand
CTATAACAACAGCTCAACGCATTCTAAGAATACAGCCCAACAATTTTACAGCCTATTATTCATTAGCAATGGTATATTTAAATTTAGGGGATACGACCTCTTTTCAAAAAAATTTGAACGAAGCTGAAAGACAAATCAACAACACATTAGATACTCTTAATCCTGTAAATAAAGATTATAATAATTTATTATTAAATAAAGCAGTTATAATGATATTTAAAGACAGCACGCTGGCGTCAGATAGTATTTTAAATCTACTTATTGGGAACACGAAATACAGGTTTGAAAAAGATACTTATTCAATGTTTCTGCATAAAACAAAAGAACAGATTATGAGCGGTGCTCTTGACAGTACCCAAACTACTACTATGGATTCTTCGGAAACAATTCCAGCGCTTAATATGGATACAGTAAAGTTCTGCGACAAAAATGATATTCATAAATATCAGTTTCAACCGGGGTTTTATTTATTGAAGGAAGACTATAAAAAATCAAAAGGCTTTATAGTTTCAGATACCAATCAGTATTATTTTATTGCGAAGAGTATTACAATTCCACTTACTGCACTTGATAGTGTTTCTAAAAGATTTAATAAACGTTATAAAAGATTTGAATTAATTTTTTATTTTAATAAATCAAGTGTAAAAGCGCTTTCTGACTTTAGCATGATATGCATCAATCAAAAGGTTGGTTTATTAATGAATAATACGCTTATTAATGCTGCTAATGTTATAGGCACTATTGACAGTGGTGAACTTTCGTTAACAGGCCTTAAGCAAAGTGAACAGGAAATTGACGACCTGAAACAATCAATAGATGATGTAATAAGTAAAGAGAAAGGTGTAAAATAAATAGTCAACTTTAAAAAAGTTTTTTGCTCATTCGCACAAACGTCATTGCGAGGAGGAACGACGAAGCAATCTCCTAATAAACATTGAACACGCTTATAAAGAATTGAAATGAAAAAATATTTCGCAACTGCGTCATAAGTTTGCTTCGTCGTCGTACCTCCTCCCCGCAATGACATGAGTTGTGTAAAAAACACGCATCCGAACTTTTCAACATGCCACAAAAAAACTTTTTTGCCTTATGTTGTTTTTCTAACATAAGGGTTTAAATAGAATTTGCCCTATGTTGTTTTTCTAACATAAGGGTTTGAAGACATTTTGCCCTATACGAAATTTTCGAAATACAGGTTTAAAGACATTTTGTCTTGTGTGCCTTGTCATTTTTAATAATCAAAGTCTACAAAGTCAAGCTGCCGTACACCACTATAGGTCATAAAATAATAAAAGCAGTTGCCTGTGCGCATTAAAGGGCAATATCCTGAAGATTTTAGCAACCAAATTACTTTTCCATCGCAATAGCCGAAGATGTGCGTATCATTAATTCTGTTTCCCTCAGCGTCCAGGAGCGGAGTAGTACCCTTTTCTTTTTTTCCCAGCCTTACGTTAGTCAGCGAAGGAGCATTGTTTGCAAACTCAGCAGGCGATGCATACAAGCCTTCCTTATAAGGTTGGTATAATATGGGTATTTTAAAACGCTCATCATAATAATGTTTATACACTTCTTCTTTAGTGAAAGCTTTTTTAGTGAGTGTCAAATTCCAACTGGTGTTGTTGAGTTTATGTTCAAACGCCTGCAGCGCTGGCATCAACAAAAAATCTCTTATAGTAATTGCGAATTCTTTTTTGCCAACGCTTACCCACTTTACTAATGTGGTATCTATTTTAAAAGCCGCATAATATGCATCGCCGGCATGTAAAAAAACTTCGGCATTTATCTTTATTTCTCCGTAAGCGCTGTTGGCATAGTCCCCCTCCAGTATAGTATCTTTCCTGCTACACTTCAGTTTTTTTATAAAGCATACCAGTTCTGTATCGCCATTGTTATTTAAATTATTCCTGTAAAAATGGTTGAAATATTTAGTTAAGCTGATGGCGGTAGGGCCATCGGTGTTTATTTTATCGTTTTCAATATAAGGAATAAGGGCTTTATTTTTTAAGTAGGAATGGATGGCTATTTGCGATGTATCGAACCGTACATCTTCTACCTGTATGGTTTTAAAAGGAAACCGCAAAGGTAATGCGTAGGCGCTCTCACCATCAAGGGTAAACGATAATCTTGTTACATCAGGCAAATGCAGGCTATCTCTTCTATATGCATCACCTGGCTGGCTATATGTATATAACGTAAGCAGCATACACGAAATTATCAATACATAGCGTTGCACAGGCCGGTAATTTTGCCAAAAATAAATGCTTATGTCCTTTTTTTCAAGATATAAGCGCAGAAAAATTAACCTTAATAAATAAATTTTAATATCATCAAAACATTCGAAACATCTCAGCCCACGGCTTAACCGGGGTAATAATAAACAACTTCTAATTAACCCATGGTTAAAACAAAGGGTTGATAAAAATTTCTTCTCTATCTGCATAAACGCAA
>CBIGQT010000609.1:0-2471 GCA_966191655.1 uncultured Ginsengibacter sp. | reverse complement strand
CCCTGGTTAATAGTAAGAGTTTTTCCACCAGCATTAGTATTGGTAATGGCAAGACCCTGGTACGCGTTTGTTCCACTTACATTAATATGCAGTTTAGAAATCGGAGAATTGGTGCCGATCCCAAGGTTTCCTCCACTATTTAATACCATTTGAGTTATATTCCCGTTAGTTCTGAAATCGAGGCCATTTGGGTTAAAGGATACATCATTATACACTATTCCTCCACTTATATTACTGGCCGGTTTGCCAAATAAGATACCGGTTGCATTTGCATCGGGTGCAAGTATATTTATATAACTATTGGCTGAATTTTCAACTATTAACGGAGCACTTGAAAAGCCAGTTACAGAACCTGCACTTCCTTTAAAAACATGCAAGGTATTTTTAGGAGTAACTGTTCCTATACCTACGTTTTGTGCTATTAAATTAAAAGAGAACAGCAGTAAGCTTAACAAAAAAACCAGTATTACTTTTTTCATAATTAAAATTTTAAATATTTTAAATTAATTTTTTCCGTTTTTTTCTTCTTATAGAATTTTCAGAGGGACAATGTATGACGATATAGGGCAGGCAATCAGGTCAGTCAGCCTTCATAGAAGCATCAAGTGAAATAGTTATTGCAAGCGGATATTTTATTTTATTGGAATTATAACTTAGAAGATATCAAAACAACCCAAACAATTGCGAGTCAATTTTATTAATGATTATTCCAAGGTCTTCTTCATTTTCTGCAAACTTGTTAGTGTCTGCATCTATTATTAATAAAGGCCCCTCATTATAATTACTAATCCATTTATTGTAAAATTCATTGAGTTTTTTCAGGTAATCAAGGCGGATATTTTCCTCATATTCTCTTCCTCTTTTTTGGATTTGTGCGACCAGGGTAGGAACAGATGCATTCAAATAAATTAACAGATCCGGTGGCTGCACCATTGATTTGAGTGTCTCGAAGAAAGTATAGTAATTGGTAAAATCCCTTTTGGTCATCAAGACCATATCATGGAGGTTAGGCGAAAAAATGTTGGCATCTTCATAAATAGTTCTATCCTGTATAACGGTTTCGGTACCACGCTGAATTTCCAATAACTGGTTGAGCCTGCTGTTTAAAAAAAATACCTGCAGGTTAAAGCTCCATCTCGGCATGTCTTCGTAAAAATCGTTCAGATATGGATTGTGATCAACGTCTTCAAACTGAGGAATCCATTTATAATGTTTACTCAATAATTCAGTAAGCGTTGTTTTTCCTGCACCGATGTTCCCGGCAACCGCAATGTGTTTTGGTTTTTTTGATTTTGCCATTTCCCTGTTTAGAATTTAAATTTTACCCTTCGGATAGCAGGCTGAATTTTTAAATGATGTATGAATTGTTTAAAAGTAAATATAAAATTTAATAATAATTAAGCGCCATGGCATTTCTTACTAATTTCATAGTTGCTTCTGCGCTCGCAATCGCCTTTTTTGCTCCCTGCTTCATAACTTCCGCAAGGTAATTTTCGTCATTCAAAATTTCATTAACCTTTTTACGGATTGGCGCAATAAAGTTTACCATATCCTCAGCAAGCTGCTTTTTCATGTCGCCATACCGAATGGTGCAATTATCGAAAGCTTCCTCATATTGTTTAATTACTTCTTCTGTACTCACTAATTTCATTAATAAAAACAGGCTTTGAATATAATCGGGCTTTGGCGAATTTTTTTCTGAAGGGCCGCTATCGGTTTTTGCCTTCATAACTTTTTTACGAATAATATCATCTTCATCGGCAAGATAAAGTGTTGCCATTTGATTTTCACTTTTGCTCATTTTTCCGCCACCATCAAGAGAAGGGACTTTCACCAATTGGTTACTAAAATTAAAGGCGGCGGGTTCAGGAAAGACTTCCTGATAACGGTGATTAAAGCGCTTTGCGAAATTTCTGGACATTTCAAGATGTTGCTCCTGGTCTTTACCTACCGGCACGTATAAAGCACGATGCAATAAAATATCCGCTGCCTGCAACACAGGGTATGTAAGTAGGCCCGCATTTACATTATCAGGGGAAAGCCTTACTTTTTCTTTAAACGTTGCTGTTTTTTCCAACTCACCCTTGTAAGCAAGCATATTTAAAAAAAGATACAATTCGCTTGTTTGATGCACATGACTTTGACAATACAAAGCCACTTTTTCAGGATCGAGCCCGCAGGCAATATTTTCTGCCAACACCCGGTGTACATTGCTTTTTAAATCTTTGGTATCAGGATGTGTAGTTAAAGAGTGGAGATCTGCCACCATAAAATAACATTCATAATCATCCTGCATTTTTACATAATTGCGTATAGCCCCGAAATAATTCCCGAGGTGTAAAAAACCTGTAGGCCTTATTCCGCTCATGACGACTTGCCTGGCGGGAGGTATGGTTTCTTTCTTCTTCATAAAACGGCGAAGATAAGAAAGTTGAATTGTTGATTCGTTAACTTGTTTATTAGTTAATTAT
>CBIGQT010000608.1:0-2477 GCA_966191655.1 uncultured Ginsengibacter sp. | reverse complement strand
GATAAATACAGCGAGCCACATATTTAATGAGCCCAGCCACTGAGCAAAAATTACCGGTATCACGCAAAATGCATAGATAAGCATTGACATTTTTCTTGCGCGAAATACAGGCCAGCCTTTATTTACAAGAAATAATGGCAACCACCCACCGCCAATGCTGCCAATGGTTGACATAGTATAAACAAGTGCAACAGGCAAAGCCATGGCGGTTCCTTTAATATTATATTGCGCATCAAGAAATGCGGGAAGCCAGAAAAGGTAGAACCACCATACGGGATCTGTTAAAAATTTTCCCAGAACAAAAGCCCATGTTTGTTTAAAGCCTAATAATTTAAACCAGGAAGTTTTAGGCGGTTTTTCCTCTGTATCTACAGGCTCATCTATGTCACCGTTGATATAGGCGAATTCCTCTTTTGAAAGCCTTTTGTTTTTTGCCGGTATTTCATAAATGAAAACCCAAAGGATAAGCCAAATGAAACCAATAGCACCTGTCAATATAAAAGCCCAATCCCAACCCATTTTCTCAGCAATCCATGGCACAGTTAACGGGGCTACTATAGCGCCGATATTTGCCCCGGAATTAAATATTCCTGTAGCATAAGCCCGCTCTTTTTTAGGAAACCATTCACTCACCGTTTTAATCGCTGCGGGGAAATTACCGGCTTCACTAATGCCCAGGGCGGAACGGGCAATTCCAAAACCCAGAGTGCTTTGCGCTAATGCATGCCCCATTGCTGCAAGGCTCCAGGCAAGTGTTGATAATGCATAGCCTAATTTTGTACCCACCTTGTCAATAAATCTTCCAACGAAAATCATACCTGCTGCATAAGATACCTGGAAAGCCATTACAATATATGAGTTTCAGAAAGCTAATAACTGAACGATCGAAATAATTAATAATAGTAAAAAAAAATAACAAGGCACAAATGGTCCATCTGTATTTTCCCATATTCGTCTGCATATCGTATGTTTAATTTTTAAAGAATTATCTATCTTGCTGATTTCACTATTTCTATTGCCTGTTTTGTAAGTGCTTCAATTTTTGCATAATCTTTTTGCTCCAATAAATTTTTACTTACCAATTTACTTCCCATGCCTACAGCGCATACACCTGCTTTAAACCATCCTGCAATATTTTCTTTATCCAAATCAACTCCTCCTGTAGGCATAAATAATAAACCGGGAAACAA
Organism: uncultured Ginsengibacter sp.; assembly: GCA_966191655.1. GTDB lineage: Bacteria > Bacteroidota > Bacteroidia > Chitinophagales > Chitinophagaceae > Ginsengibacter. The sequence continues at coordinate 1,287 of CBIGQT010000608.1, read as the reverse complement.
TTCTTTTATAGCGCTCATAAACGCTGGTCCTAAAATATTCCCCGGAAAAAGCTTTATCATTTTTGCACCCATATTTTCTGCACGAATAATTTCCGATGGAGTCATGCAGCCAGGTACCCAAAGCATATTATTTTTATCAGCAACAGTTGCTACTTCGTCTATTAACCCCGGACATATAAGATAGTCTGTTCCTGCATCTATAAACGTTTGCGCCATGTTGCCATTCTTAATAGTGCCTATGCCAAGATACATTCCCTTTAATTCTGTATCGCATACTTCACGCATTTTTTTAAAATTCAGCAAAGCAGCTTCACCACGGTTTGTATATTCAACTGCTCTTATTCCTGCACTATATAAAGCTTTTAAAACTTCAATCCTTACATAAGTATCCTTATAAAAATAAATTAGCAATACTCCCTGCTCAGCAACTAATTTTAATAATTCATTTTTTGTATCCATAAAATATTTTTACAAATGAACAATGTTATTGGAATTATATTACTATACCATATTTTTCTACGCAATCGTTACCAGATTTTGCAGGTCGGAAAGTTACCATTGATAAGTTAATAATCATCAGCGAAGTTTTACGCAATCGTTTCCGTATTTTTTTTTATAATTGTTGGGCTTATTCTTGCTGCTTCAACAAATAAGAAAGAAATTCGGCATTATTATCATAAAACAAAATATCCTTTCAAATTAAATCATTAATTGATCATGTCAAAAAAAGTTGTAACCCTTGGAGAGATAATGCTTCGCTTATCCACTCCCGATTTTAAAAGATTTGTACAGGCCGACAGCTTCGATGTTACCTATGGCGGTGGCGAAGCCAATGTGGCTGCAGCTCTTTGCAATTACGGTTTGGGGGGAACATTTGTTTCTAAAGTGCCTGACAATCCAATCGGGCAATCCGCAATAAATCATTTACGCCGCTATGGAGTAGACACGCAATTTGTGGCGATTGGCGGAAAAAGATTAGGAATTTATTTTTTAGAGACCGGTGCTTCCATGCGTGCATCACAGGTTGTATATGATCGTGTAGATACGTCTATTTCAGAGGCGGAAATCGCTGATTTTGATTTTGATAAAATATTTGATGGCGCTGATTGGTTTCATACAACTGGTATCACTCCCGCCTTAAGTGATAAATCTGCAGCACTTACAGAAGCAGCACTAAAAGCAGCTAAAGCAAAAGGAATTACAACCAGCATCGATTTGAATTACCGTAAAAAATTATGGATACAGATTTTTTGGTGATAGGATCAGGAATCGCCGGGTTAACCTACG
>CBIGQT010000607.1:0-2480 GCA_966191655.1 uncultured Ginsengibacter sp. | reverse complement strand
AGGATAACATTCATTTGTCATAAATCAATGTTTTAGTTTGTAGCTCAGGCCGCCTCCTTCTTTCTTTTGTACTCCCTGGAAATTGCTTAATATCTTCAAATTTGCCGGGTGACTTACAAGACTCCAACATTGCCGCAAAATTTTCGTGTATCAAGCACCGTTATTTAAAGAATCCTTCTGAGAAAGCTTTGTAGCCATCTTGTCTTTTGCCAAAGCACCGGCTTGTGCAATAATATGCTGCCGTTGCCTGTATGTTCTTATGAAAACTGCAAGTATACCACTACGACACAAGCTATTATTACATAACAAAAATACGCGGCTATTTCAACAGCCGTAGCTAGAATTAAATTATACCAAAGCAGGGCCTATTGATTTCAATTGCTGCAATTTTTGCAAAATTTTTTTATCCGGTTATTATATTTCAATTAGAAAATTGGATTAACAGCGATTAGCTTTATGGTAGGATAAAATTGAAATCTAATTTATAAAATATCATGCGTTCAATTCTTTTACTTTTTGTAGTAATTGTCACCATTAACGCAAGTAATGCTCAGGTAAATAAAGGCAGCCTCACCTTCCAGGCGGCATTTCCTGTCGCTGATTATAAAGGTAACTATAACATAATACCCACCGGCCTGTTATTTAATTTTACTCACCAGCTTAAAAATCAGCCTCCGTTTTGCTTTGGCGGAGAAATCGGTATTCTACAGGTAAGCGGAGCAGATAAATATTATACTGGATTTTATGATAATGAGTATAATACTTTTCTTATTGCATCATGGAATCATATAGTTACGGCTGGAGCTATTTTTGAAGTAAGCCTTTTTCCGGAAAATTCTTTTTTTGATGTTGATGTAAATATCAGTGCCGGCACCAATATTTTTATAACCACTGCTTCTGTTTCAAGAGATGATGGCTGGGACTGGATCACCAATACAGCACACACAAAATATTACTTTACCGATAATCATACATCATTAGGGTTACGAATGGGAGGAGGAGTGAAAGTTGAAATACCCTTTGGTCGCAAAAAAAAGATATGCGCTCTTATTAAAGGTTCTTATTTATACGGAAGCCATGCAAAATATTACGGGCAGCCTCATATTACTGATGCGCAAATAATTTTATCTCCCAGATCATCAGGAACATCAATGCTTCTTGCCGAAACAGGCCTTAGGTTTAATATGTTTAATAACAATAAAAATAAAAAAGACGAGAACTAGTATTGTGTCAACCTTAAAATGACATTTATCCCGCAGAGGCACTAAGCTGACAAAGCCGTATTCTTAGTGTTCTCCGTGGCTCCGTGGGAATATTGGGTACGACATAATTAATCCTACTGATGCAAAGCTGTTATGGCAAAGTTGCGGTGATATGTATCAGATGATAAAATTATCCCAGGAAAAAAGGAAAGCTTAGAGAGACCCATATCAATCATGAAAAATGTAAAAGCTGGTACCTTGCCTATGCCAAACGCAGAAAAAAAGTAAGCGGCTCAATAAAAAAATATGTAAATCGCTGCTCAAATACCTGCAACGTTTAATGGATCAGTTAGGCCAGCTTTTACAAAAACATTTATTGAGATTACCCCTTCGCCAGGTAACCCGCCTTCGTATTATTAATAAGTTGAAAGAACCGAGCCAGATGCGGTCTATACTTGGTAAGATTAGAAGCACCGTTATGGAGGGTAGTTTCGGCAACGAAAAAAATCATTACCAGATGAATAAAATAAAAGCAAGAACAAAGGGTAATGAAATAACATGGATATTTTTTAGCCTGTTGGCCTGTAATACCATGCAAATAACCAAACGCATGCAGGCTCAATTGGAGCAAGGCAGCAGCGGGCAATTAAAATTATAGCATAAAAAAATCAATAAAAAAATCTCATAGCAGAAGTATGCCCGTTGATAAATAAAAACAAATAAAACACCGTCTGAAAAATAAATAAAGGCCTTACAATCAAAATAAATGGCAGTATTGTCATTGCTGCCATCATTAAATTAATTTATTTGCTACATTTTCAGGGAGACCATATTTAAACCTGTAGCGAACACATAACATTCCTGCCCCTGCGCACTGCTTTTTCCAAAATCAGCTATCCGTTATCTTCTTCTAGGTCATTGTTATCGTCACCACCCAGACTGTAATAATTATTTTCCTCGTCTTCTTCGCCGATGGCTTCTTCAGCATCATCCAATTCAGCACCGGGCACATCAAGATCCTCTCCCGGGCTTTGATCTTTGTTGTGACCTGATTTTCTTTTTCCCGATTCATCTTCGTCATCAAGTGGCTCTTCTTTTTCCCGGCTATAAATATCATCTTCTTTTTTATAAACAGGCAAAGGAAATCTTTTGTCTTCCTCTGAACTACCGAGGTTTTGTTTGGGTTTCTTATTCATATAAACAAGTATTAGGTTCTATTTATATTGATATTCAAAAGTAGTCTAAATCCTTTCACCCGATAGGTATCGGGTCGATAAA
>CBIGQT010000606.1:0-2482 GCA_966191655.1 uncultured Ginsengibacter sp. | reverse complement strand
GTTTTGTTTATTTGCTATTGGGTACTATAGCCTTTTTCTTTTAAATTTTGGTTTATGGTCCATTCTGGTTTTGTGGCCTTTAGTCTCCAGACTTATTGAAAAGAACAATTTTTTGGATAACATTCATTTTAATTCTGATCGGTAGGCTATTAAAGGGGTATGAATAAGATGATTTTTATCAAAGTAAAATTTAATAAAATAGTGAATTTGAGTATAACACGTATTCGTATAAAAGAACCGCATTATGTGCAAAAATAATAATAATACTGCTTTAAAGCCATTCATAAGCATCGTGCTTCCTTGCTATAATGAGGAAGCTATTCTGCAGGTTAACCTAAATACAATTATTGAATACCTCGAAAGTAAGAACGATAAATATCAATGGGAAATAGTCATAATCAATGATGGAAGTAAAGACCAAACCGGAAAAATCGCTGATGAGTATGAAAAACAGTATCTCAATCTACGGGTAATACATCATCCCATTAACTTAAACCTGGGAAATGCTTTAAAGACGGGCTTCAATAACTCAAAAGGTGATATAATCGTTGTACTGGATATTGACCTTAGTTATTCAGTAGATCATATTGAGAAGATGGTTGACAAACTGATTGACACCGGATCGGATATTGTGATAGCCTCTCCATATATGCCCGGAGGGCAGGTAACAGATGTTCCTTTTACAAGAAAAATGATGAGCCGCTGGGTAAATAAATTTATGCGCATCGCTGCCCAGGATAAATATCATACTTATACCGGCATGGTGAGAGCTTACAGAAAAAGTTTTATACGTACCGTAAATCTTAAAACAAAAGACTATGAAATCAATCCCGAAATTTTATATAAAGGGATGATCCTGAGGGCAAGGATAGTTGAAATACCAGCGCATCTTGACTGGACAGAACAAAATAAATATAATGGGAAACGAACCTCAAGCCTTCGCATGTTGAGCGGCTAACGAGCAATCTTTTTCCGCAAGCCTTGCTTTGCAATTCAGAAAAAACCCCCAAACCTTTATCGTTGGGGGCATCACGTTTATTGCAGCCATTCAGTTTTTAAGTTTGGGATTTCTATCGCTGCAAAGCAAGCGTTATTTTGAAGAACTGTTTCACCTTGGCACAGCATTAAAACAACAAAATGATATCTAAAAAAATCTATTTTAAGTACGATAAATGAAAAATATTAAAATAACTAAAAATCCCTATTTATTATTTTTACCTTTCTTAGTTGTTTTCATAATTCTCACTATTTTAAATCCAACCGAAGGTTATGGAGATGAACATAGATACTTGATGTTTGCCAATAATTTGGTTCATGGATTTTATTCACCGCCACCTCCAAATATTAATTTATCTAACGGTCCCGGGTATCCGATAATTCTAACCCCTTTTGTCGCGTTAAATTCACCGTTGACTTATATTACTCTTTTAAACCCATTTTTTTATTATTTTTCGATTATCTTTCTTTACAAGGCATTACAAAAAGTTGTTTCTCACAAAATTACTTTTATTTTTAGCTTCTTTTGGGCGTGCTATTATATAGCCTATCAAAATATCATGTATGTGATGACCGAGCCACTGACCTATCTGTTAATATCAGTGTTGATCTATTCTCTGGTTAATACCTTCCTGTCAACTAATCGGTATACAATAAAAAAATACATTTTGTTGTCAGGATTCATATTTGGTTATATCGTTTTGACTAAAATCGCATTTATTTATGTTTTATTTACTATGCTTTTTGGAAGTATTATATTATGGGTTTTCAATAGAAATAAAACCGACTATAAAAAATTAACAGCCGTTACCATTACCGCTTTTATAACTATACTACCGTACCTGGTATATGCCTATGTTTTAACCGGAACAATGTTTTATTGGAATACAAATACCGGGGATTCCTTGTATTGGAACAGCACCCCGTTTTCAAACGAATATGGAGATTGGAAAGACGATCTTAAACAAGGGGCTTCTGATTTAAGCAACTACAATATTCCTGGGGCTGAAGATACTCTTATAACTCACCATCAAAAGGATTTTGACATAATCAATCAGCATACAGGACATGCAAGAGATGTAGCGTTTAAGGAAATTGCGATTAATAATATAAAAGCTCATCCATTAAAATTTTTGCAGAATTGTTTATATAATGCGGGAAGATTAATCTTTCATTACCCTTTTTCTCAGGCTATTCAAAGACCGAAAATATTACTTGTATTTCCCGTGAACGGCATTATATTGACTTTAATGCTCTTTAGTTTGATCCCTACTTTTATCAATTGGCGAAAGCTTAGTATTCCTCTCAGGTTCCTTTTGATTTTTACTTTTTTGTATTTAGGTATGAGCACATTGGTGTCAGCTCTTGTTCGCATGTTTACTATAATTGTACCCATCCTTATGTTTTGGTTCGCAAACATTTTTCAAAAACGAATGGAATCTTTTTGATCTATCGGTAAAGTGATCTATTTTCCAACAAACCAGTA
>CBIGQT010000605.1:0-2487 GCA_966191655.1 uncultured Ginsengibacter sp. | reverse complement strand
TTTCATTCAAAAAGTAACAACGCGAAAAAAAAAATAAAATCAAATGAATTCTTGTTTTATTTATTGTAGTCAGCATATTTTTCTTTTAGAATTTTGCTTATAAAAATATAGTACTTGCAGTTATCAGTTCATAATTTAATTATTGGAAATGATAATAGAATATTGCAAACTTGTTTACATTACAAAATGTTTCATAGATACACTTTATAAAAACTATTTTGATGATACGACTTATTTCAATTTTTCTATTACTTTTTTTTATTACTTTTTTGTCTGTTGCTCAAAAAAATAAAAGCCAAAATGATTTTGCCGTTATTGGCTACTATGCCGGCAGAACAACAATGATAGATAGTTTTGAAATTGAGAAACTCACGCAGCTCATTTTTTCTTTTTGCCATTTAAAAGGTGATTCACTTTCGGTAGCTAATGCAAGAGATAGCGCTACTATTCTTCAAATGGTCGCTTTGAAAAAAAGAAATCCACAACTAAAAATAATTTTATCCCTCGGTGGATGGGGTGGCTGCCAAACCTGCTCTAATGTTTTTGCAACAGAAAAAGGCAGAAAAATATTTGCAGAATCAACGAAGCAATTGAGTGATTATTTTGGCACTGATGGAATAGACCTTGACTGGGAATACCCTGCCATTTCAGGTTTTCCGGGACATCCTTATGCTTTGGAAGATAAACCTAACTTTACTGCGTTAATAAAAGAACTCAGGAAAAAACTGGGCAGGAATAAAGAAATAAGTTTTGCAGCCGGAGGATTTTCTTCTTATATAGATTCCTCTGTTGAATGGGAAAAAGTAATGCCATTAGTAAATCGTGTTAACCTGATGAGTTATGATTTGGTATCAGGTTTCAGTACTATTTCGGGTCATCATACTCCGTTATATTCAACTCCTCAACAGGTAGAGTCGGTTGATAATGGAGTAAAAAAATTAATTGCCGCAGGTGTGCCACCAGGAAAGATTGCTATTGGCGCTGCTTTTTATGCGAGGTTTTTCCAGGTAGCAGATACCATCAATAATGGCTTGTATCTTCCCGCGGAGTTTTATCATGGCTTGTCATACAGCAGGTTCGCAGATACTATTAATATAAATAATGGCTTCGTGCAATATTGGGATACCGTTGCGAAAGCGCCTTATGCATTTAATATTCAAAGGAAATTATTGGCAACTTATGATGATAGTGAATCAATAAAATTAAAAACTGATTACGTTATAAAAAATAAATTAAACGGCATTATGTTCTGGCAATTGGCAGATGATAAGTTTAGTAATGGATTATTAAACGTAATCGATGAAGTAAAGAAAGAGGAAGAGAATTAATAATATTATTCTGCGTTTAACCTATGCCGTTATAAATTGATAAAAAGTTAGTAGTTTTAGCGAATTAAAAATCGATGTGTTTAAAAATAATTTTTATCAAAAGTTTGTTATTCATATATTCATCTGAAAATAATCTGTAAAAAATATTCTCCTTCAGTTATTTTCATAATCAGCAAATGTTATGAACCTAAGTGGCAAGTTTATTTATTTCAGCGCTTTTATTTTTCTAACATCAGTTTTCGGTAACAGCAGCAATGCACAGGTAAGCATCTATCATCCCGGCTGGATTGATTTTAATAAGAATGGGAAAATGGACGTATTTGAAGATCCACATCAACCTGTTGAAAAAAGAGTTGATGATCTTTTATCACAAATGACTGTAGATGAAAAGACCTGCCAGATGGCTACTTTATATGGTTACCGAAGAGTTTTAAAAGACAGCCTGCCAACACCTGAATGGAAAAGCGAAATTTGGAAAGATGGCATTGCTAATATTGACGAACAATTGAATGGCGTCGTAAACGGGCCGGCAAGATATTATTCAAGCAATCTTACTTATCCGTATAGTAATCATGCTGCCGCAATTAATCAAATTCAGAAATGGTTTGTTGAAGAAACGCGTTTAGGCATTCCCGTTGATTTTACCAATGAAGGTGTTCATGGCCTTAATCACGACAGGGCAACACCCTTACCCGCTCCTATAAGTATTGGCAGCACCTGGAACCGGGCCCTTGTTTTACAGGCGGGCCAAATTGAAGGGCAGGAAGCAAAAGCATTGGGTTATACCAATATATATGCACCCATATTAGACATATCCCGGGATCCGCGCTGGGGAAGGGTTGTAGAAACTTATGGTGAAGATCCTTATCTTATTTCTGAATTGGGAATTCAAATGGTAAATGGGATTCAGCGTGAAGGAGTTGCTGCTACCATAAAACATTTCGCGGTGTATAGCGTACCAAAGGGAGGGCGTGACGGGAATGCAAGAACTGATCCGCACGTTGCCCCAAGAGAATTGCAGGAAATGTTTTTGTATCCCTTTAAAAAAGTAATCGAACAGGCCCACCCGTTAGGTGTAATGGCAAGCTATAACGACTGGGATGGTGTTCCTATAATAGCCAGTTATTATTTTCTCACGAAACTATTGCGTGAAGTCTTT
>CBIGQT010000604.1:0-2491 GCA_966191655.1 uncultured Ginsengibacter sp. | reverse complement strand
TATTAGAGAAATAATTATAAAATTCCTAAAAAAGAAATTTAATAAAGCATTATTTAGTACGAGAAATTCAAAAAACACTTCAACAACCAACAAGGCAGCCTCTGCTTTATGATTTTCTAAATAGCCATTTTCCCATTTCTTTAAAGGTTACCTTTTTGCCATATAATAAAATACCTGTGCGGTAAATTTTTGCAGCAAGCATTGTAGTTAAAATGAAACCCGCAATCAATGAAATCATAGATACAGCAATTTGCCAGGCCGGTACACTCCCCGATGGAATACGGGCCATCATAACTATTGGTGAAGAAAAAGGTATCATACTTCCCCAAACGGAAATGGGGGCATCTGGTTTCCCCACGGCGGTAGTCAAAATAACGAAAGACAATATGATGGGCATTGTTATCGGAAGCATTAATGACTGCGCTTCCTGTGGATCTTCGTTTACAACGCTTCCCACTGCTGCAAATAATGCAGCATAAAACAGGTAACCCCCAATAAAGTAAAACAGGAAACACGGTAAAATCAGCCCCCATGGAGCTGCCTGAAAAAATGTATTTTTAGCATTCATGAAATTCTCCGCTGCTGAATTGCCCGCGCCATTCGGCATAGAATTACTAACGTCCCGGGCATGTTGTAACATATCGTGCGATATAAATGAAGAAGCTATGGCAGATAATCCCACTATAAGCACCATCCATATCAGTAACTGGGTAATACCAACTGCAGCAATACCGATAATTTTACCAGCCATTAATTGAAACGGTTTTACAGAACTTATGATAACTTCGGCTATCCGGTTCGTTTTTTCTTCCATAACACCACGCATTACCGCAGCTCCGTAAATAAAAAGCGTTATATAAATTAGTATACCGCTCCCATAGCCAATTGCAGAAGATAAACCTGAATTGGATTGTTGTGTTTTGTCTCCCTGTTTTATAACAGTGCTGAATTTATAAAGATCATCTTCATTTATTGCATTAATAGAATCCAATACTTTTTTATCGATGTTATTTTCAAGAAATGCCTTATTACGAATAGCCGTATTTATCTGGTCTTTTATTTTTCCTTCTGCGTCTATGCCTAACTGTTTATTTGCTATAAGCGAAATAGAATCCTGCGGGGAATCATATTTCCCGGGTATATAAAGGAAAGCGGAATACCCCTTTTCTTTAAAATTGTCTGCATTTATACCGGCGGGAAATTCGTAAGTAATTACTTTGTCACTTCGGAAACTACTTTTAAAAATGCCATTATTGTCATCTACGGCAATTTTTTGGTGTTCTACACTTTTTATCCCAAAATAGGTGGAGGCCACAATAAACCCAATAAAAAATAGCGGAAGTAAAATGGTAGAGAGAATAAAAGTTTTATTTTTTACTCTCGTTAAATATTCCCGTTTAATAACCAACCATATTTTATTCATAGAAGAAAATTAGTTTATGAGTTAATTGCTAAAAAGTTATTTACACCTTTTCAAATTGCCTGGCAAGTTTTGTATCTTCTACCTTCTTTATAAAAATGTCATTGAGAGATGGTAATATTTCATTGAATGAAATGATGCTTGCCTTATTCAACAGGAACTCCTGCAAAACGTCTGATGGTTTGTAACCTTCGTTAATTTTTACTATAAGGAAATTATCTTTTGAGCCCACTATTTCAAAGATGTTATTTTCAAAACGTAGCGGCAGTTCACTAAAGCCCACTTTAAAAATGTTTTCCTTGTTGTCAAACTTTACCTGTTTTACACTTCCGTCCAGAATTTTTTTTCCTTTGTTAACCAAAACAATTCTATCACAAATTTCTTCCACCTGTTCCATTCGGTGTGTGCTGAAAATAATAGTAGTTCCTTTTTGAGCTAATTTATAAATCTCATCTTTTATCAAATTGCTATTTACGGGATCAAGACCACTAAAGGGCTCGTCGAGAATTAAAAGCTTCGGTTCATGCAATACGGTAATAACGAACTGCAGCTTTTGGCTCATCCCCTTACTTAAATCATCTACTTTTTTATTCCACCAGCTTTGCATTTCAAATTTCACAAACCATTCCTTAATTTTTTTCATTGCTTCCTGGCGGTTCATTCCTTTGAGCATTGCGAGATATAATGCCTGGTCACCAATTTTCATTTTTTTATACAAGCCTCTTTCTTCAGGCATATAGCCAATCCTGGGAATATCTTTAATGGGGTCGAACTTTTTACCTTCAAATACAATGTGGCCACTGTCGGGATAAAATATTCCGGTGATCATGCGAAGTAACGTCGTCTTGCCGGCACCGTTAGGTCCTAATAATCCAAATATACTTCCTTCAGGTATGAAAAAACTTATATCATCAACTGCTTTTTGTGTTGCATAATATTTTTTAATATTTTGTAATTCCAGTATGTTCATTATAAAAAGTTGAATAAAGTTTCGTTCTAAAATATTTTATAGGCAAAGAGTTTTGGGATCTTGTAAATGTATAAAGAACATCCTCATATCAAAAAATTTTT
>CBIGQT010000603.1:0-2499 GCA_966191655.1 uncultured Ginsengibacter sp. | reverse complement strand
AAAATGTTTACAAATCCCGGGTAAAATTCCTGTTGATCATGATAAGAAACTGCGTTTTTTGCTAATCCCGTTTCATGTATTAATCCCTTTTTTATTTTGAATTCGAGCGTAGAAGTATTTCCATAAGTATCGTTAACAACAATTTTTACTTCGTGCACAGCATCATCCGTAAGCTCAATTACACCATCACCTCTAAAATCTTTATAAACTCCTTCAGGATACCCGGGCAATCTTGACATCTGCTCAATATAAGGGCCTCCTGCTTCTCTCGTTTTATAGTCAATATGTGCATTCACATATCTCGTTTCATCATAAGTAATACTATCTATTTCAAAACCAACAACGGGAGTTTCATCGAAATATAAAACGGCTTCATAGATACCATTGGGATTGTTTGAACCGGTATATTTATCGTTAGCAGAAATTCCAAAGCTTACCTTATCGGTATTCACAGGTATAACAGGTTCCGCGGTTGTATAAATTCCATTTACTTTTTTCAGGCTAAATAATTTTGGCGACTGGCTATAAGTGCTAACGCATCTATCGTACATGGCTAAACGCAGAATAGTTGGAGGCACATTATCAGGAATGGGCATTCCAAATAAAAGCGGATTTAAAACTTTATCAGTTTTTGTATCTCGTATTTCAAAATGACAATGTGGTCCCTGTGAACCTCCTGCATTACCGCTGAATGCAATAAACTGTCCTTGTTTTACAGGGAACATTCCTTCGGGAATATCCAAAAAAACCTGCCATGATTTTAATTTATATTGTTGTTCCTTCACATATTTTTCAAGAGCCGGATAAAAATTATTAAGATGACCGTATACCGTTGTTAATCCATTTGGGTGGTTGATATAAATAGCTCTCCCGAAGCCAAAAGGTTCTACTTTCACGTGGGCAACGTAACCATCAGCCGCAGCTTTCACGGGCCTGTTTTGAACCTGGTTGGTCCGGCAGTCAAGCCCCATGTGATAATGGTTAGGGCGTAACTCTCCAAAATTTGCCGCAAGCCCAATCTTTGCGTCTACAGGGTAGATAAAATATCCCTTGGGATAATTTTTTTTTGGGAAGATTTGTCCCTGCGAAAAGTTATAGAAAAAGAAAGTAAGTAAAAACAGGAACGGTTTATGTAATACATTCTTTCGGCGAAAAATCCTTTTCATAATTTTTACAAATCTAACACCTAAAAAATTTAAAATAATAATCATGGTTAAACAGTCAACTATCACATCATTCATTTTTGGAGCTTCCATAGGCTTGGCTCTTTTGAGGTTTTACAGCATGTCAAAAGAAGAAAGAGATGCTTTTTTTAATCATCTAAAAAAAACAACAAATGATTTATTGGACAATGCAGACACAACTGTAGAAAAAGTTGAACATTTTATGAGTGAATTAAAATCAAAAGAAAAAAATGAATGGATGGGGAAATTGTATGTTTTAAAAAAAATGTTCAATGATTTTTATGGAACTCAAAAAAAATACCTCCTTTAGAAACAGGATTTTTAAGTTTCAAAATATTTATGATGAGGTAATTTTTTTGGTGTTGAAGCATGGGATATTTTCATAATAAAATCTCAATTTTAATTTATTGCTTTTCATTTCAACATTTCATTATAATTTCGCGGCCACAGATTAAATTTTCATGCCGCTCGATAAATCCATCAAATCAGTTTTAATTATAGGTTCAGGCCCCATTATTATTGGGCAGGCTTGTGAATTCGATTATGCGGGAACACAGGCAGCCCGTAGTCTTGCCGAAGAAGGAATTAAAGTTATTCTTATAAACAGTAATCCTGCCACCATAATGACGGATCCTATGATGGCGGATAAAGTGTATCTTCTTCCGCTTACTGTTGAAAGTATTGAACAAATAATTGAAGAAAACCAGATTGATGCCGTATTGCCTACAATGGGCGGCCAGACTGCATTAAACCTTTGCAAAGAGGGCGACGAATTGGGCATTTGGCAAAAAAATAATATCCGTTTAATTGGAGTCGATATTAAAGCGATTGATAAAGCAGAAGACAGGGAAAAATTCAGACAATGGATGATTGAAATGAATATTCCGGTAGCTCCTGCAAGAACGGCCAATTCATTTTTAGAGGGAAAAGAGTTTGCACAGGAAATCGGCTTTCCCCTGGTAATTCGTCCTTCATTTACCTTAGGCGGAACCGGAGGAAGTTTTGTACATGCAAAAGATGAATTGGATGAAGCATTAAACCGTGGCCTTACGGCTTCTCCGATGCATGAAGTGCTAGTGGAAAAAGCGATGATGGGATGGAAGGAATTTGAGCTTGAATTATTGCGCGATGATAATGATAACGTTGTTATTATTTGCACGGTAGAAAATTTTGATCCGATGGGTGTTCACACCGGCGATTCCATAACAGTGGCACCCGCAATGACTTTTAGCGATACGGCTTTTCAAAAAATGCGAAATAATGCCATTGCAATGATGCGGGATTTAGGAAATTTTGCAGGTGGTTGTAATGTGCA
>CBIGQT010000602.1:0-2502 GCA_966191655.1 uncultured Ginsengibacter sp. | reverse complement strand
TGCCCCAATACGAAAAGTGTTTTTCTCAAAATAATCACCGCTCCTGTGAATAAGGTATCCTACTGAAAATACGGCACTGAAGGCAAAATCTTTTCTCGGATCATGATCCTTGGTTCCGCCCTGCCCATAGGTAAGGGTAAGAAAATCGTTTCTGTAAGTATGCAATTTATTCTGATTGTCCTTTGCAAACACAAAATGCGGTTCCCAGAATAACCCAGGTTCCCATTTAAAAGTACGTTCACGATTGGTGAATGTAAGCCTTGCTCCAATGCTAAATGAGGGAACAAAATAGTTTTTATAATTTTGCACATTTACACTAATATTCGCTTCAAGAAAATCTCCTGTTCCTCCGGCAGTAGATCCTTCCCTTTTATCGGCTGTAATGGAAGGATCGGTTTTAATATAATGAAACCCACTTCCTAAAACAATAGGCCATTTACCTTTATTATGATCTTGAATTGTTTTAATTTTTTCATCCAGAATTCCGTTCATATAATTATTAATTTCATTGATATCGTTAAGATAAAAAGTGAAATGATAGTAGCGCGGATTTCTCAGGCTAACTTTTTGTATCGCCTTTGGAGGATTTGTTATGATGCCGATTATATTGATGGTATCCTGAACTGTTCTTAACGAGGCTAATTCTCCTTTATCAATTAAGAAGCTGGCCCCTTTTGGCTGAGATTGCTGAAAGCGTATTTTTTTTCTTCCTTGTGCATCAGTAACATAATCTATGCGCTTTGCTGTTAGAGGATCAGCGAGAGAATCTTTTAGTGGTACGATATCCTGCAAAAATATTCGCAGAAGCGAATCAATATTGGCTACTCTTTCAAGATCTGAAAAATCACTCAGCTCTATCTGCATTTTATTACCCTTTTCAAGATTAACATAATACTTTTTAGTAATGATAATATTTTCAGGAACTTCAAATCCTTTGTCTGTGTTCGATTGAGCACAAAGATTACCCGTGATGCCTGTTAAAAGCATCAATACGCAAATTGTTTTTTTCATTTTATTTTAGTTTGATGGAGGGTTTTTCGTTTTAAAAATATTAAAACCTGTGATGTGCGAATTGCCTGTTGATTCTGTATAAACTTTCTGGTTGATGAATTTAAATTCAATAGAATAATGCTCAGAAGATCGTGCAACATTTGGAGTTTCTGCAACAGGATCGCTTAATTCATTTATATGAATCACTTTTAATTTTTTCTTTTCTGGCAAAGTAGCAGCAATACTTATCAGAGTATCTACAGGTCTTGCGGCATTATTTTCTATTTCGTGTATAATGATTTCTCCTTTTTTATTTTGAACGATTTCACCTTGTGCTGTTTTATGATTAATAACAGTATTTATTTTATCGATATCCCTAATTGACTGATTAGCTTTTTTGTTTTTAGTTATTAAAAAAGAAGCCATTGCGGATATATCTTTATTAACTGATGGAACATGTTGAGATTGAGTTGGAATAATTTTCTTTTGCAAAAGATTATTTTTTACTATAAGATTTTCTTTTTTATTTGATAAAAAGAAGAACATGAATAATGCAAAAAATAAACATGCGGCTGCAAGCCAATACCATATTACTTTTTTATTTCGTGGCTTAGATTGTAAGCGTGTATGCAGCTTTTCCCATGCAGCTTCTTTATTAAAAGCTTCACCACCTGCAGAACTTTCCAATTCTTCCAGTCTATTTTTCCAATTAATATTGTTATTGGGTTTTTCGTTTATCATAATCCATGTCGTTTTGTAATAACATTTTTTGTAATAAAACTTTTGCTTTGCTTAATTGTGATTTCGAAGTCCCTTCTGAAATTTTCAATAATGCTGCAATTTCTTTATGTGGCAATCCTTCTATAACATAAAGATTAAACACTGTGCGGTAGCCGACCGGCAACTGAACTATTAATTTAAAAATTTCATCTGCCGATAAATTATTAAGCGCTTCTTCCGGCAAGGCAACATCTTCAACTTCTACATCCGTTACAATATTGAATACATTCTTTTTACGCAAAAACATCAGGCATTCATTTATCATAATTCTTTTAAGCCATGTGTACAATGCAGCTTCTCCCTGGTAACTAAAAGAAGATAGCTTTTTAAAGAACTTATAAAAGCCATCAAGCATCACCTCTTCCGAATCTTCCTGGCTTTTTACATATCGCCTGCATATCATCAGCATTTTTCCTGATAACTGATCAAACAGGTATTTCTGTGCGGCAGCACTCCCTTGTTTGGCTTCCTTAATCAGTTCTGATGTATCCATGTAAAAATCAATAATCTTATAATGATTTATAAAAGTATAAATGCAGTTTAGTAATAATGCGTTGCCTGAACAAATAAAATTCCCCTGCACTTTAATTGGGACAATAAAAAAAGCCACCTCTAAAAGATGGCTCTCAAAAAAATTATTCATTCAATATTATGCAGCATTCATTTCTGCAATTTTCGTTCTTATTTTTCCTTCCAGTTCTGCTGCAAGTTCAGGGTTATCCGTAAGAAGTT
>CBIGQT010000601.1:0-2504 GCA_966191655.1 uncultured Ginsengibacter sp. | reverse complement strand
CAAAAAACAAAAGAGGAGAAATAGGTCTTACCTATATATATGGAATTGGCCGTTCTACTGCCCGATATATTTTGGATAAGGCAAATGTTAATTACGATAAGAAAGTGAATGAATGGAATGATGAAGAACAAACATCTATTCGTAACGTAATTAGCGGTGAATTTAAAACGGAAGGTGCGTTAAGAAGTGAAGTGCAGACTAACATTAAACGATTGCTTGATATTGCCTGCTATCGCGGATTAAGACACAGGAAAGGTTTACCGTTACGTGGACAACGTACCCGTACCAACAGCCGTACACGCAAAGGAAAACGTAAGACAGTTGCCGGGAAAAAGAAGGCGCCTAAGAAATAATTAGCCCCTAACCCCGAAGGGGGATAAAGGCAATTCTCAGTAAATACAGGGAATAAACAGATTTGAGGCTTATAAATACTTTGAACTAATACCAGATATCTCATTAAGCCGGAAGGAGGGTTAGTTCAGCCGATAATTATCGGGATAGATTTTTAAAGATTACCTATTTAATACAATTATGGCAAAAGCAACAAATGCAAAAGCTCCCAATGCAAAAGCATCCTCTAAAAAAAGAGTTGTAAAAGTTGACGCATTCGGAGATGCTCACATCGTAGCAAGTTTCAACAACATTATTATCAGTTTAACCAATAAGCAGGGCCAGGTTATTTCATGGTCATCTGCCGGTAAAATGGGTTTCAGGGGTTCTAAAAAGAATACTCCTTATGCAGCTCAAATGGCCGCTTCAGATGCAGCAAAAGTTGCCTTAGACGCAGGTTTAAAACGTGTTGACGTATTTGTAAAAGGACCGGGCTCCGGCCGCGAAGGCGCTATCAGGTCTCTTTCACAATCTGGTTTGGAAATAGTGATGATTAAAGACGTAACGCCTTTACCACACAATGGTTGCAGACCGCCTAAGAAAAGAAGAGTTTAATCAATGTACGACGTACGATGTTTGATGTAAGATGTTTATAACTTACATCGTACATCAAACATCAAAACATCACACATTATTTCATAACGGGTGTATCATTAATTTTTGATTTTTACCGATGATATACCGACACTAAAAAATCAATTTATAAACTATGGCTCGGTACACAGGACCAAAAACAAAAATCTCCAGGATATTTGGAGAACCCATTACAGGTAATGGGAAATGGTTAACAAAAAACAGTAACCCTCCCGGCATGCACGGCGCAGCACGTAAGCGTAAAAGCCTTGGAGAATATGCATTACAACTTCGCGAAAAGCAAAAAGCAAAGTACACTTATGGTGTATTGGAAAAACAATTCCGCAACACATTTACTGAAGCTTCACGCAGGAAAGGTGTAACCGGTGAAAACCTTATTAAGCTTTTGGAAGCCCGTTTGGATAACACGGTCTATCGCATGGGTATTGCTCCAAGCCGCCAGGCAGCAAGACAATTGGTATCGCATAAACATATTACCGTGAATAATGCAGTAGTAAATATTCCGTCTTATTCTTTACAGCCGGGGGATATAATTGGCTTAAAGGAAAAATCTGCCGATAACGCTTCTATCACAGGAAACCTCAGACCAAAGAATCCAAAGTTTAACTGGATTGATTGGAGTGAAGGAACTAAGCAGGGAACTTTTATTGCTTATCCTGAAAGAGAAAGTGTTCCTGAAAACATAAAGGAGCAGCTTATTGTGGAATTGTATAGTAAGTAATAAGTTATAAACAGTAAACAAATCAATAATTAAATCAAATAAAAACAAAATAAAAAATGGCCATTTTAAATTTTGTAAAGCCCGACAAGATCGTTCTGCAAAAAAGTAATGATTTTGAAGCACAATTCGAATTTCGTCCACTTGAACCAGGTTATGGTGTAACCATCGGCAATGCTTTGCGCAGAGTATTGCTTAATTCATTAGAAGGTTATGCAATAGTTGGTATCAACATTGTAGGAGCGGATCACGAATTTGCAACAATTAAAGGCATTACTGAAGATGTTACTGAAATTATTCTTAACCTGAAACAGGTTCGCTTTAAAAAGAAAGTTGATCATGATGCAGGTACAGAGAAAATCAGCCTTTCATTAAAAAATAAATCTGAATTTACCGCAGGGATGATCGGAGACGCTTCTCCGTCCTACCAGGTAATGAACCCGGATTTGTTGATCTGTACTATGGATAGTTCGGCTAAGCTTGAGATTGAAATCACAATCGGAAAAGGACGTGGATATGTTCCTGCAGAAGATAACAGGGAAAAGAGTTCACATTTCGGATACATTCCTGTTGATTCAATTTATACTCCCATTAAAAATGTAAAGTATAGCATTGAAAATACACGTGTTGAACAAAGAACTGATTTTGAAAAATTGGTAATGGATGTTGTTACTGATGGCACTATTCATCCTGAAGAAGCCGTAAAGCAGGCATCAAGAATTTTGATTCAGCATCTGATGATCATTACAGATGAAAATATAACTTTCGATTCCCGGTTTAAATGGGTTGTTGATTTTGAATT
>CBIGQT010000600.1:0-2505 GCA_966191655.1 uncultured Ginsengibacter sp. | reverse complement strand
GGCGGCAGCATCATTATGTGTGTTACCATAATATACAATTTTAGGCCGTGCCCAGTAAATAGCTCCGAGGCACATAGGACAAGGTTCACAGGAAGAATAAATTTCACAATCCTCTAATTGAAATGCGCCAAGATTCTTACAGGCATTCCTGATGGCAATGATTTCTGCATGCGCCGTGGGATCGCTTTCAAGTATTACTCTATTGTTTCCACGCCCGATTATTTCATTGTTCTTTACGATAACACAGCCGAAGGGACCGCCTTCATTATTATCGATTGCTTTTTTTGAAAGAGCAATAGCTTCCATCATATAGCTTTCTTCACGTGTCATTGTTGCCACAAAGGTAACTGTGTTTTTAGAAAAGCTTTTTTAGTTGCATCTGAAAAGGCAACAAACTTTCTATAAAAAATTTCGGCTTTTAAGATTAGAAGTAATTAACCATATTTGTATTTATGAAAGATAATTTTTCAAAACAATCAGATTTATATTCAAAGTTTCGGCCCGGCTATCCAAAAAAATTATTTGACTTTTTACTTCCGTTAGTACCTGATAAAAAAAATGCCTGGGATTGCGGAACTGGTAATGGACAGGTTGCAGTAAGCCTTTCCCGATATTTTGATAAAGTGTATGCAACAGATCTAAGCGCCGCCCAAATTAATAACGCGGCGAAGAAAAAAAATATTTTTTATTCAGTTGAGAATGCAGAGGAAACTTTATTGCCGGATAATAAGTTTGATTTGATAACTGTTGCGCAGGCAATACATTGGTTTGAATTTAAAAATTTTTATAAGCAGGTTAATCGAACTTTGAAACCCGGAGGTATTTTAGCCGTAATCGGTTATGATGTGTTTAGAATAAATAAGGAAATCGATTTACTGATTGATAAATTTTACACGGAAACTACAGGCCCTTACTGGGATAAAGAAAGAAAATATGTAGAAGAACATTATACGACCATTCCATTTCCTTTTAAAGAAATTAATACACCCGATTTTTCTATGAATTATAACTGGGAGTTTGAAAAGGTAATTGGTTATTTAAATACATGGTCCGCGGTTCAGCATTACGTCCGAAGAAATGATGAAAATCCGGTTGATAAATTTTCTATTGAACTTAAAAAAGTTTGGGGAAATGTTTTAAAAAGAAAAGTATCGTTTCCGGTTTTTATGCGAACAGGAAGAAAATAAGATTCTATAGTTTATTTTTTTCCCGATAGGTTATTGAATTTTCCTGGATTCCCTGGATTACTTTTTTACAATTGTCGGCACCGCAATTGCAGATAAAACTTTCCATTTCATTATTAAGAAAAGATGTATAATCCAGCGTTAATTCTTCTCCGATAGTTATGGGCTTTGTGGCAACTACATTTAACCCGGAATATTTTGTGTTAGGATCACATGAATGATTTTGAGGAGACCACTCGGCAGGCGCATTGTCCCATAAAATATATACTTCGCTGCTTATTGGCCAGGCATATTTTCTAAAATTTTCCCGTTCTTCTTCGTTCCAGTTTTGCTCAACATATTTTTTTGTAACAAGCCTGTGTGGTTTTTCCTCACTTGCAAAAATTATTTCTCCGGGATATATATTTTGAGTAGCATAAATTCCATAACCCGCCAGGGCATTGCATTTCACAATATATTTTTTTTGTTTTTCGGCATGACGATATATTCCTTCTTTAATAATTTTTTGCAAAAAACCTTCTTTGCCTGTTGGCTCATTCATTAATATATAATCGGCAGAGCCTTCATATCCTTTATCATAAAAAACAGAGCAGGTAAAATTTATTTCCAGAAAAAATATTTCATTTTTTTCATTAACTCTAAAATCGAGACGGGCATAACCCTCACCATTAAACGCTTTAAATATTTTAGCGGCGCTCTCCTTTAGTTGCCGGGCCAGTTCGGGTTCCCGGCAAGGTATGTTACACTCTTCATGCAGCTCGGAAGTTTTAAGAGAGTATGTTTTAAATTTTTTCCCTTCGGGGAAAACAAATTCTAAAGGATTATAAACTGTGCAATTGTGTTTGTCTCCTGCTTCTGCAACTACCAACACGGTAAATTCTCTTCCGGGAATATATTCTTCTACTAAAAGTTCCTGGTATTCCTCTAAAAGCTCGTCAATTTTTTTCTTTAAACTTTTTTCATTCTTTACCATTGAATCTGCATCAATTCCAAGACTGTCACCTGCTTTTGCCGGTTTTATAAACAGCGGAAATTTTAGTTTGGAAATAACTTCACTTCTTTGATCAGAATGTTTCACCAATACATAATCCGGAGTTCTTACTCCGCACGTGTAAGCAACATATTTCATTAATTCTTTTGGCGGATCATATAATAGTGCAGTTGGCCCTGTATAAGGCAGGTTCAGCATTTCAAAAGAATGAATCACATCAATTGACGGCACAGACCATTCCAGGTAGCCTTCGCAAAGATTAACGAAAATGTCATAATTTTTTTTCCTGAGCTCTTTTAATTTTTTGTAAGTCGAAAGCTTGTTTAGAAA
>CBIGQT010000599.1:0-2517 GCA_966191655.1 uncultured Ginsengibacter sp. | reverse complement strand
GTTCAGTAAAAAAACTTCGATATCAACCACTCAACAGACGGTCTTTATTACCAAACAAACCAACAACTGGATTGATTCTGCAGGCAATTTTATTAAGGGAGCAGCCGGCTCATTGGGTTCAGTAATAATTTTCTTTGGACTGCTACCTATTTATACTTTTCTTATTCTTTACTATAAAGATATTATAAAGAAATTTATATTCTATTGGTTTAGTCCGGATGCCCATTCCCAGGTGGGAGATGCAATAAACGAAACCAAATCTATTATCAAAAGTTATATAATGGGTCTGCTTATTCAAATGACATACATCACAGTTTTATTAGGCGGATCATTAATGCTCTTTGGTATCAATTACGCTATGCTTATAGGTATAATTTTCGCCGTATTAAATCTCATACCTTATATAGGAGCTCTGTTTGGTAATATAATTGGTGTATTGCTTACTTTAAGTGCTACCTCTGATGCCAATGCTGTAATTACTGTGCTTGTAGCAATTGCAATAGTGCAATTTCTTGATAATAATATTTTAATGCCGGCAATTGTAGGAGGCAAGATAAAAATCAATGCGCTTGTAAGTTTAGCCGGGGTTTTTATCGGTGGTGCTTTGGCTGGAATCCCGGGTATGTTCTTATCACTTCCTGTAATTGCAATTTTAAAAATAATCTTTGATCATACAGTACAATTTAAACAATGGGGCATTCTGTTTGGAGATAAAAAACCTATAAGAAAATAAACAGTAAAGTCTTTTTTAGAATAAGGAAATAGTATTTTATTTAATTGCACTTTTGAATAAGAGATGTTGGATTGTTTGACAATCAGCCACGCATGAACCCGATTTTACATTTATTATTCATCCACCTTTTATCAAACGCTTTTATCGATGCGCAATAAAAACTGGTGTTTTATATTCTTTAATCAGATTTACTACAAAGCTACTGCGAAATAGTTCTGACAAGTCAGAGCGTCCGAATGAACCGCTTACAATTAATGAATCTTCATGTTCGTGAAACCAGTTATTGAGATCATTTTTACGATCGGAATTTAGTTTAGTAGTCGTCAGATCAGAAAAATGCCTGGCGGCAAATTCTTCAATAAGCGCCTTGTCTGGAACAATATGTTTATCATCTCCCGCATAAAATAGAATTGTTTTGAGTTTACAAAGTTCCGGGAATAAACAAACAAACTGCCTGATTGCAAAGACCGAGGCTTCAGAGCCGTCATATGCCAATATAATTTGAGAAGGGAAGTTAAAATTTTCAGGAACAATTATTACCGGGCATTCTGTATTATGTAGTGCTCCTTTCAGATATTCGTGCATACCGTAGTTGCTGGCGCTCTTATAAAACGTTTCGCCTCCGATTATCATAAGATCAGCAAACCGTGTTTCTTTGGTTAATTGAATTATAGGGTTTTTAAGCAGGTCTTTATGGACCTTATATTCAATTGAATTTTTTATGCATAATTTAGAAAATGTCTGAATAGTATTCTCAATATCTGCTTCATTAAAATCTTCCAACACCGGTACGTAAGCTCCTGAAAATGCTGTAGGGAATAAGAAAAACCGGGAATAATCCACCTGTGGTAGAAAAATTCCCGTAAGTAAAATGGGATTTATTTTATCAAGGCTTCTCGCAAATGAAAAAGCGCCACTAGAAAAATGATTACCAT
Organism: uncultured Ginsengibacter sp.; assembly: GCA_966191655.1. GTDB lineage: Bacteria > Bacteroidota > Bacteroidia > Chitinophagales > Chitinophagaceae > Ginsengibacter. The sequence goes on along the minus strand of CBIGQT010000599.1, from coordinate 849 downwards.
CAAATGGGATAATTATTTTTTTCATACTTATAATTTTAAAGTTACTACGTCCTTTAAACAGCTATTTTTTGTTCAGTTTTTTTTCTTTTCAGATATAGCCACCACAATTTAAAGCTCCGTCGTGGCCAAGGCTGGTTTTGAGAATCGAATTTGGGATTTGCTGGTTTCTTCATTGAATAAAGTTTACAACTATTTTTCACAGGATACATGATCTGTATCAATGAAATCAATGATCTTATTCATTGTATAGAATGTGGGCTTCCAATTACTTCGTAATAATAAAAATCATTTTGCCTGGTACTTTTTTTTAATTTATAAATATGCAGATATGAAAAAGTTTTTGGTGGCTTTCGACGGATATAAAATGTCGGACAGTTCATTACAATACGCGATTCAATTGACGCAGGCAGAAAATGCTCATTTGGTAGGTGTATTCCTGGATGAAATTACTTATCACACTTATAGCATATATACCGTAATGACCAATAACCCTAATTATGAAAAGAAATTTGCAGAGCTTGATGAAAAGGATAAGAAAAGAAGAGATGAAGCTGCGCTGAAATTCGGGCGTGCTTGTGAAAACTCAAAAATTAGCTTTTCAATTCACAGGGATATTAATATTGCTTTCCAGGAATTAAAACACGAGAGTATTTTTGCTGATCTGATTATTATAAATGAGTATGAAACATTTTCAAGAGGAAGAGAATCCCTACCCACGGGGTTTATTAAAGATTTGTTAAGTGATGTGCAGTGTCCTATAGTAATAACACCCGCTGGTTTTAAAAAAATTGACAGAGTCGTGTTACTATATGACGGGAAGCCCTATGCTTTATATGCAATAAAGATGTT
>CBIGQT010000598.1:0-2523 GCA_966191655.1 uncultured Ginsengibacter sp. | reverse complement strand
GCCTCTCCTAAATCCTCTCCAAAGAAGAGGACTTTTTAGTTTGATTATAATTTAAAGTTGTTCATATAATGAAAGCCTCCTATTCCGTTCTCAAACTCTTCACCGGGTTTGCTACTGCTGCTTTTATTGCCTGGAAACTAACCGTTAGTATTGCAATCAATACAGCTATCGTTCCGGCCAAAATAAATACCCACCATTGTATATTTATCCTGTACACAAAATCCTGCAACCATTTATGCATTGCCCACCAGGCTATAGGCGTAGCTATTAATAAAGCAATAAAAACAGGCCTGATAAATTCTTTGGTAATTAATGCGGCAATGCCCGATACAGAAGCGCCCAACACTTTACGTACACCTATTTCCTTTACCCGCTGGCGTACAATTATAAATGCCATACCAAATAATCCCATACAGGAAAGTATGATGGCAACCGTTGAGGCAATAGAAAACATAGTAGAAAGTCTTCTTTCATTGGTATACCAACGCTCTATATTTTCGTCTACATACGAGCCCTTAAATTCCTCACCCGGTTCCACCTGTGCATACGTCTTTTTTATAAGATCAAGAGTAGCCGTCAGGTTTTGCGTGTTTACCCTTATTAATGCATAGCTGATAAATGGATTGGAATTCATACAAATGGTGAGTGGTTCATTTTTTTCGTGCATCGAGTACAAATGAAAATCGGGAATTACACCAACAACATTCCATTTTGGCCTGCTACTGTCTGCATAAAATGAAAGCCCCGTTGCATTTTTATCTGTTAGTTCTTTTGCCATACTTTCAGTAATGATTACCGAATTAGTTGTGTCTGCAGCATATTCGGTTAGAAAATCCCTTCCATCTTTCAGGCGAATATTTAATGTTTTTAAAATATCGTAATCTGCCGCCATAAAATTGGTACTGATTGATTTTCCGTTATAATCAAAACCATACGTTGTTTTGCTGGTGGAACCATCCTGCCCTACGCCAAGGTTTACGTCCGAACCTGAAACACTTGTTACAGAAGGCTGCGAAGCCAGCATAGTCCGCAGTTTACCTACTATCTCTTTTCCTTTTTCATATTTTTTGAGAGGAATACTTATGAGTGATGAGGTCGTGTAGCCAAGCGGCGATTTTCGAAGGTGCTGAAACTGCTGGTAAATAATAACAGTCGTACATATTAATACAATGGCTATTGCAAACTGCGCCACAATTAAAGCGTTGCGGAATATGCCTGGTTTTTTAACTGAGATTTTTCCTTTAAGTATTTCAACCGTTTTTAGTTTACCCGTTATATACGACGGATAACCCGATGCAAGCAATGAAACAAACAAAAGCATACAAATCAAGCAAAAGACAATTGCGGGTTGGTATAATAAAGAGGTATCAAACTTTGCCTGCATCAGCTTATTGAAACCATTCATTAAAATTATTGTGGCAACAATGGCAATAATCATTGATACAAAAACTACTACCATGCTTTCGCCCCAAACCTGCAGCCACACCTGGCGTTTACCTGCGCCCAGGCATTTACGGATGCCGATTTCTTTGGTACGGGTAAATGACAAACCAATATTGAGATTGATAAAATTAAAACACGCGATTAAAACAATAACACAGGCTACCAACAATAAAATATACAAGAAGCTTTTACTAACGGAATTACCATCACCGAGTCTGGCACTGAAATGCAAATCGCTAATGGGGAATAGTTTCAGACCGGCATAGTTTCCATCAGCATCAGGTTTATAACCTTTATTTTTCAAATAATTAATATCAACAGTATTGTATTTTTTATCAAGATTAAGTAATTGTTTATCTACGCCGGCCTCCGTTGCAGTAGGCGCTAATTGTACATAAACACTGTGGCTTTGGAAAGTCCAGTCATTTTTTTGAGTCGCATAATCAGGGTCAATTTCTGTGCGGGCCAATACTGAGTAATTGATAGATGAATTTTGCGGTGCATCTTTTAATATTGCCGATACTACCAGGCTGTTCCATTTGCCACCAACTTTTACTTCAATGGTTTTCCCTATCGGATCTTCGATGCCAAAAAGATTGCCCGCGGTTTTTTCACTGAGCACCACTTCGCCCGGACTAGCCAGCGGGTGTTGCTTTGTTCCTTTTATTACCGGAAAAGAAAACATGCTGAAAAAATCATCGTCTATTAATAATATAGATTGCTCCAGTGTTTTATCCTTATAACGAATTTCTCTACCCCTGTTCTTAATCCGTGTTGATTTTATAATGCCGATGCCTTCTGATTTTACAACAGCAGCCGCTGGATAAGCCATAGACCCGCCTACCTCTAATCCCTGTGGGCTATTACTAAAAGTGTATAGCTTAAAAAGTTTGTTTTTATTTTCATGAAACTGATCAAAAGAAAATTCATTATACACCATTACAGTGAGCAGGATACTACAGGTGAATGCTACCGACATGCCAATAATATTTATTGCGGTATGCAGTTTATTTTTCTGCATATTTCTCCAAAGTGTCTTCAAATAATTTTTTATCATAAGGCCTCCTTCTTATTCCTCCA
>CBIGQT010000597.1:0-2527 GCA_966191655.1 uncultured Ginsengibacter sp. | reverse complement strand
TTAAAGGGCTACAAAGATGGTGATTACTCTATGATTTTCGGGTATCCAGGCGGCACCAACCGTTATGAAACTTCCTACGGCATAAAGCTGAAAAATGAAATTGACAATCCTTCATTAGTTCGTCTTCGTGACATTAGGTTGAAAGATATGTACGAACAAATGATAAAAGATCCTGCAGTAAAATTAAAGCTCGCAGAAAATTATTCTTCGGTAGCCAACTATTATAAATTTTATGATGGCGAAACAAAGCAGTTGGAAAAATACCACGTATATCAAAACAAACAGGCAGCTGAGAACAAATTTGCGCAATGGGCAAAAGATAAACCCGAATATCAAAATGTATTAAGCGATTATGAAAAAAATTATGCGGCGTGGACACCTTTTGCTAAAGAGCGGGTATATACTATTGAAGGAATTTTGGGTTCGCCACTTGTTGATTACGCTTCTTCATTAATGTCGCTGGAAAGGGCGTTAACTGCCCAGGGAAAAACACAGGCCGATGTAAAAAAAGCATTAGATGCGGCAAACGAAGAAAGAAAAACTTTTCTTGAAGAAGAAGATTTGCCAAGCGACAAAAAGATTGTGGCGGTAACTGCAATGATGTATTATACTGACGTTGATAAAAGCCAGCACCCGATTGGTTTCTATGAGGCCATAAAAGAAAAATTCGGTTCCCTGGATGATGAGGCAACTTATAAGGCCTGGGCTAATTCTGTATTTGCCGGCACTATGATTTTAGACTCGGCCAAGTGGGCCGCTTTTAATGCCAACCCCGATGCAGTTACTTTGCAAAACGACCCAGCATTTGCTTATGCATCTGCTTTTGTACAAAATTATATCCTCAAATATAGTAAGGCATATAGTGATTTCGTAGCAAAGAATAATGAGCTCGGAAGATTGTGCATGAAAGGCATTATGGAAATGAATCCTGACGCGGTTAAAAAAATGTATCCCGATGCCAATTTCAGTATGAGGGTAAGTTATGGTAACGTAAAAAGTTATAATCCGCGTGATGCCGTTCATTATGATTATGAAACAACAGAAAAGGGAATTTTAGAAAAATATATACCAGGTGATTATGAATTTGATTTGCCGGCAAATGAAATTGATTTATTAAAGAAGCGTGATTTCGGGCAGTATATTGATAAAGCCAGAAATGACCTGGTAACTGATTTTATTACCACCAACGATATTACTGGAGGCAACTCAGGCTCGCCGGTTATGGATGGCAATGGAAATCTTATTGGCCTTGCGTTTGATGGTAATTACGAAGCATTAAGTCATAAGATTCAGTTTGATAAAGATTTGAACAGAACCATTTGTGTTGATATTCGTTATGTACTTTGGTGCATTGATAAACTGGGCAATGCAAAAAATATTATTGATGAATTAAAACTCGTTCGTTAAAATAATTATATATGAGAAGGAAATGCGTTGTCTTTTGGAGGCAGCGCATTTTTTTTGAAGCTTCTTCCCAACAACAATATCACCATAACTAATCAGGTAGCTTTTTTATTTTACATTTATAAATGGCTTTACAAAATTTTACTCTAGAGCAATCAATACAAAAAATAAAACAATACTGTGCCTACCAGGAAAGATGCCATGCTGAAGTAAAAGATAAACTGTATTCTTTCGGTTTGCACAGAAAAGAAGTTGATGAAATAATTGCTCAGTTAATACAGGAAAATTATTTAAACGAAGAGCGTTTTGCCATTCACTACGCCGGTGGAAAATTCAGGATAAAACACTGGGGAAAGAATAAAATAAAACAGGCGCTAAAACAAAAACAGGTAAGCGATTACTGCATTAAAAAAGCGCTGAAAGAAATTGATGATACGGATTATATAAAAACCTTTGAGAAATTAGTTGAGCAAAAAATGAAAACACTTAAAAGTGAAAAAAATATTTTTATAAAGAAAAAAAAGTTGCAGGATTTTTTATTGATGAAAGGATATGAGAGTGAATTAGTGAGCGAAGAGGTGAATAAGATTGGAAAGAATAAAAGATCGCAATAATGATTACATAGCTTCTTGCGATGCAATAATTATTTCGTAAATTCAGCATAACGATTTATATGCAAAACAAGCCAAATATAGGTTCTCATTTACTTTGGGAATATGATCTTAAAACATTTCATTGGGATCGTTCCTGGAAGATTGTAATTGAAAGAGTAATACAACTCGGTGACCTTAAAGAATGGCGGGAGATATACCATTTTTATGGTCCTGAAAAAATTCTTGCCACTGCAGATTGGTCCAAACAGCTTGACAAGCGGGATAAAGATTTTACTCACTTCTTCATTAACTCCGATTTGTTACATGCTAGATGAACCAATCAACCCTTACCGCATTTGGGGAAGATATTTTAGAATAGATTGAACAACGCTAGTGTCGTTTCTATTTTCTGGTTTCTTCCTTTCCAATAACTTTACACTATGTCATCTCTCACCATAACTCTTATTCAAACCAATCTTCATTGGGAAGATAAAAAGGCAAATCTTGAAATGTTTTTAAAAAAAATTGAA
>CBIGQT010000596.1:0-2528 GCA_966191655.1 uncultured Ginsengibacter sp. | reverse complement strand
AAGAAATGCGCTGGAATATTTATTTCATGAGTGGAGTTATAAAGCCGCAGGTATTGTTAGTTATGGAGGCGTATCAGCCGGCACCAGGGCAGCTAACAGTTTAAAATCTGATTTGTCAACTTTCAGAATGGTGCCTTTGGCTCATGGCATTTACATTCCATTCTTTAATCACTTAATTACAGATGATAAGTTGGTTTCTAATGACGTTATGGACAAAGCTGCAGATGCTTTGTTTGCTGAAATAGTAAGATGGTCAAAGGGTTTGAAAATTATAAAAGAAAATAAATAAGCCTTTATATTTCACAATCAACAGCGGCTCTTGTTTCTCTTATTTTTCCAATCCAATCTGATATTGCTATGTGCATTGGATGCTTTTGATATACTTCCATATCGGCGTAATTTTCAAACCAGGTATCAAGAACAAAATCGAAATTAGAATATTGCGACGAACTCATGTTAATGCCAACTTCAAGCTTTTTGATTTCTTTAATACCCGGAACAAGTTTTTCAAATTTGCTCTTCATTAAAAGAGCATTTTCTTTTTTACTGTTGCCTTCTGCAAAATCTTTTAGTTTCCACATAACAATATGATGAAGCATAAATATTTTTTTAACCAGATAATTATTTTTTACAAATACATTCTTGCAAAAATTGATTTCAATATCTAAAAGAACACCCGCAAATTAATATGAATAAAATTTTAAATGATAATTTTAGAAATCAATTCAAATTAATATCTAAATGGAACAGTATGTCATCGGTGTTGATATTGGAACAGGAAGTTCAAAAGCCGTAGCGTTAGATAACACCGGGAATACTGTTTGCACTTCACAAATTTATTATACAACCAACTCTCCCCAACCGGGCTATTCAGAACAAGATCCTGAAGCAATATGGAACGCCTTTATTAAGTGCATCAATGAAATAACTACAAATATAAAGCACGTACTCATTGCCGTTAGTATCAGCAGCGCTATGCACAGCTTGCTGGTAGTAGATAATAAAAATACGGCGCTTACTCCTTTAATTACCTGGGAAGATACCAGGAGTGAAAAAATTGCAGCAGACCTAAGAAATTCTGCGGATGCGGAAAGTATTTATCAGTCAACGGGCACACCGGTTCACTCCATGTCTCCATTATGCAAAATAAAATGGTTAAAAGAAAATGAAAATGAAATTTTTAAAAAGGCTTTTAAATTTATTTCCATAAAAGAATTTATCTGGTTTCGGTTGTTCAATAAATATGAAATAGATTATTCTATCGCTTCATCAACTGGCTTGTTTAACATTGAAAATTTTAAGTGGAATGAACCTTCATTACAATTCTGCGGTATTAATCAATCTAATCTTTCTGAGCCTGTTCCAACAGATTTTATAAGAAAAAATATAAATGCTGAAATAGCCAAAAAATTAAATATACCCCCAGATACAAATTTCTGTATTGGCGCAAGCGATGGTTGCTTAGCGAATCTCGGAAGCGAAGCCATTCAACCTGGAATTGCTGCACTCACTATTGGCACGAGTGGCGCCGTACGAATTGCATGCAATAAGCCTGTTGTTAATTATAAAGCGATGATCTTTAATTATGTTCTGGATAAAAAAACATTTATCAGCGGCGGCCCGGTAAATAACGGAGGCAATGTTTTAAAATGGTTATTTAAAACTTTTTTGAATAATCCTTCTCCCTCAGAAACTGATTATAATAATTTTTTTCAAATTATTGAAGCAATTCCGGCAGGATGCGATGGGCTTCTTTTTCTCCCTTATTTATATGGAGAAAGAGCGCCAATATGGGATGAAAAAGCCAGCGGCATTTTTATGGGGATACAATCATTTCATACAAATGCTCATTTTTTAAGAGCGGGTTTAGAAGGAATTTGCTTTTCTTTAAAAAATATACTGGAAATTATTGAAGCATCAACAGCGTCAATAAACCAGGTTAACGTTAGCGGCGGCTTTGTTCATTCAAAAATATGGATGCAAATTCTGACGGATATAACTAATAAAAAACTTTGTCTTGTACAAACAGAGGATGCATCATCTGTTGGAGCGGCAATCCTTGGCATGAAAGCTTTAAAAATTATTAATAATTATGATTCACTAACTAAAACTGCTGATATTATTATAAAGCCCGATGATACTAACACTACCCTTTACGAAAAATATTATAACGTTTTCAAAAATTTGTATCAGCCTTTAAAAGAATCTATGCATCAACTCCATCGAATAAGTAATTGACTAATCACTTCTCAAAATCCTGTTACCGGAATATCATTTAATAATTTAATTGAGAAATTATAAAATTTCATTTTGAAATTTTGTCTCATAAATACTTATCTTGCGGCCCGAATGAGCGTTCAATCGAATATAGCGGGTAAAAAAGATGCTATCTTAAAAAGTACATTAGAATTAATAAAAGATAATGGTTTTCATGGGACACCCATCAGTATGATAGCAAAGCATGCAGGTGTTGCTTCCGGAACCATCTATCATTATTTTCCCAGTAAAGATGCTATTATCATTGCCCT
>CBIGQT010000595.1:0-2530 GCA_966191655.1 uncultured Ginsengibacter sp. | reverse complement strand
TAGGAGTTATTGTTTCCGGTATGAGTAAATATTTTGAACTGAGATTTGTGGAAGTAATAAGAGTGTTCCAGTAGTAAACAAATCAGGCAAAAGAAAATGAAAGCTGTTGAGGTTTTGTCTGAACAGGCTTCACGGTTTTATAAATCATATGTACATTTTGAATATGATAAACAGCAGTTTCTTCAAATCGTGATGCTACGATTATTTCTACTTCACCGGCATAGCTGTTAAATAAATCCTGTACTAATTGCGGAGTGTTATTATTTTTTGAAAGGTGCGATAAAAATAAATGACTCATAAAAGAAGGCTTGTATTTTAAGAAAAGCTCTAATGCCTGTGTATTAGACAAATGTCCCAATCCGCCACTAATTCGTTTCTTAAGATGATATGGATAGGCGCCATCGTTCAACATTTTTTCATCATAATTGGCTTCAAGAAAAGCAGCATCGCATTGCTGAAAATTTTTAATTACATGTTCACACGATGAACCGATATCTGTAAAAACCCCCACTTTTATTTTGTTGCATTCTATAATAAAACTATGAGGATCGGCTGCATCGTGTAGTTTAAAAAAAGGTATGACCGAAAGATTGCCAAAAGAAATATTTTGATAAGCCTCAAAAGAGATTAGTAAAGATTTTTCGATTTTCAGATTCCCGCAGTGATAGAGTGTTTTATTGGTTATATAAACCGGTAACTGATATTTTTTACTTAATGTTTCAAGACCTTTGATATGATCCGAATGTTCATGCGAAATGAAAATAGCTTTCACTTTATCTATGTGAAGCCTGAGGCGCTTCATACGTTTTTCGGTTTCACGACACGAAATGCCGGCATCTACAAGTATAGCTTCATTTTCATTGCCTATATAATAACAATTTCCATTGCTTCCGGAATTTAAAGATGTAACAAATAAAGACATAAGCAAAGAAACCAATTTTGAATCGGCAGAAAGAAAAATTTGTAATTTTTTTTATACTTTTTTTACAGCACCAATAGATTCCAAACCTTCAATATTCTAAATATTTAATATTAGATTAAATTGCGGCATTATTTCGACATGGAAAATAATACTGAAGACAATATCGTTTTGAAAAAGAATGAAAATCTCTTTAACCATAATTCAGTGTTTCTATGAGGAAGTATTTTATGTATGATGGCCAAATGAAAGACGGCCCGTTTAGTTTGGAAGAGCTGAAAACGAAGCCTTTAAAAAAAGAAACACTGATATGGTATGACGGTTTAAAAGATTGGGGAAAGGCTGGAGACGTTGATGAACTAAAAGAATTTTTTGTTCAAAGATTAACTCCACCTTCTTTGCCGGTGAGTTTGAAAGTGAATACCACTTCACGTGATAAAATATTGGAGACTTTTACAGATGCTGACGAAATGTATCCTGAGCCTAAAAAACGATCTCTGTTACTTCCCGTTATCATTGTAATTGTTACCATTGCGGCAATATCAACCGCTTTATTTTTTTTCCATTCCTATCTTTTTTGATTGGCCTATTGAATTCTTAATTGAATAATGGTATTTACGTCACTTGTTTTTACTCCGTCTAAATAAATAAAACAGCCTTCGGGTAATTGTTTAAATTTAATTTTACTTCCATCATCCAAAACAGCAGCATCAATAATTTTTTCTTCTAATCCGGGAACGAAAATATAAGTTTCATTTATAGGCTTATTTAAAATATGTACGTATAATTTTTTATCGGCGGCAGTTATAACACCCCATTTTTGTGGAACGATAATATTGCCTTTAGTATCGTAAATTGTTTTTCCATTTACCTGGAGCCATTTACCAATTTCTTTTAAGGTGTCTGTAAATTCAGGTTGAATTTTTCCATTGGGCATGGGGCCAACATTCAATAAAAAATTAGCATTGCGACCCGCTGCGTTTACGAGGTAGTGAATTAATTCTTTCACCGATTTATAGGTAGTATCGGTAATATTAAAACCCCAGGAATTATTCATTGTTTCGCACGTTTCCAAAGGCAGTCTTTCAGAAGCCTTTTGGAAGCTCAGCCCCGATTTATTTTCACCCGGCAAATCTTTTTCAAACATCTGGAAATCTTCCCCGGGAAATGGAATGAGATGATGGTTGTTGCCAATGAGACATTGCGGTTGTAATTTATGAATCAGGCTATAAATCTCATCAAGGTGCCAGTCAATTCTTGGAGTACGGTCTGCCGCTCCTTCCGGCGGAGTTTGATCCCAATATCCGTCAAACCAAATACCACCAACGGTTCCATAATTCGTCAGCAATTCAGTTAACTGATTTTTCATAAACTGTAAATAGCTGGCATAGTCCCCTTTCCCTTTTCGCCCGGTGTGCTGGCCCGTTCTCCCGGTTTCATGCGGATAATCTTCCCTGGTCCAGTCTAATAAAGAGTAATACAAAAAAAGTTGTATGCCCTGCTTGTGGCATTCATCCGCCATTAATTTTACAATATCTTTTTTGTAAGGAGTATGCATGATATTAAAGTCAGAATATTTGGTATCCCACATGCTGAAACCATCGTGATGCC
>CBIGQT010000594.1:0-2538 GCA_966191655.1 uncultured Ginsengibacter sp. | reverse complement strand
AATGATAGAAGGCAACGTTTTCATGTAATAAATTTTTATAACCTGCCGGCAAGTCGATTTTCTTACCAGGTCTTTTATAAAAAATAACCATCAGTGCTAATGCTATTATAAATATCAGTACAACCAGGGCACCCATAATTTTTTAATTTATTTTTTAATATTCCGCAAATATCACAGAGACTGATTGTATAAATTCATAAAATAATTTATGCCAATTGCATAAAATTCCTTCTCTTGTTTTTATAGGTTATGATAGATAAAAAGAACGATAAACAGAGTGACTGATGTAGGTGAGAAATATTCAAATTCGTTTTTTGAATAATTAAATCTTTATTTAAATAAATTTTTTTATTTGTCTTTACAGGCCTCCAATACAGATTCTATTTTTTCCACTAAATTATTTATACCGAACGGTTTTTCTAAATAATCATCAGCTCCGTACGATTTATAATTTTCAAGCGCCTTTGGAGAAGCAGAAAACATAATGATACATAAATATTTGTCGGCTATTGTTTTTCTTAATTCTTCACATATATCTCTTCCATCTCTGCCCGCAAGAAAAATATCAAGAATTAAAAGATCTGGGTTGAAATTATTTATTTCTTTGTAAATAGAATCGTATTCCGGCAAGGTTTTTACTTCATACCCTTTTTGCAGCAGGATTAATTCCATTGCTTCTAACAAATCCGTAGAATCATCTACAATAAGCAATTTACTCATAAACTCGTTGGCGTTTTTGGGGCTCATAAATATATTAAATTTTGTAATGGAATCAATTTATTTTTGAAATTTGAAATAAAGTGGAAATAAAGTAATCTTTCTAATAAAATTAAAAGCCAAATATTGCCGCAGGTTTACAAGGAAGACTTTGGAATATAAATATTATATGCGGATACTAAGTTATGGGCAATTGAATGGTAAATGTTGAACCGCCGGTTTCATTTGGAGTTGCCTTCAAGTCGCCATTATGTGCTTTAATAATGTCATAACTTAATGATAAACCCAATCCGGTTCCTTCTCCTGTAGGTTTGGTAGTGAAGAAAGGTTGAAAAATTTTATCAATAATAGTATGGGGAATGCCGCTGCCATTGTCACTAACGGCGATGTATACACTATTTTCTTCTCTCTGTGTTTTCACAGAAACGATTGGCTTGTAATCTTTGCCTTCGGTTTTTTGCCTTTGCTTTGTTGCATAAAAGCTATTATTAAAAAGATTGAGAAGAACCCTCCCGATATCCTGCGGAACAGCATTTATTTTATCAATTGTTGTATCAAAATCTGTTTCCATTGTCGCATTGAACGTTTTATCTTTTGCCCGAAGGCCGTGATAGGAGAGACGCAGGTATTCATCTGCCAGGACATTAATATCTGTAAGTTCTTTTTGCCCTGAATTTGCCCTGGAATGTTGCAACATACCTTTTACGATGGCATCGGCACGCTTTCCATGATGATTTATCTTTTCCTCATTGTGAGTAATATCATTTGCGATTGCTTTTGCTTCATCTATATTTCCCTGATCCATTTCAGTTTTCATTTCTTCAATTAATTCCTTATTTACTTCAGAAAAATTATTTACAAAGTTTAACGGGTTTTGAATTTCATGTGCGATACCCGCGGTGAGTTCTCCCAGCGAAGCCATTTTTTCAGATTGAATAAGCTGACTTTGCGTAGCTTTTAAATTATCCAAAGTCGATTCCAGTGTTTTCTTCTCCTGTTTAATCAAAATTGCCTGTTCTTCTAATCTTTTCAGATCAAGGAAACGGGTGTATATAAGTCCAAATGCGTTTGCCACCCGCAACATAATGTTTAATTCTTCATCCGTTAAAGCTTTACCGGTAACCACATTAATAGTGCCCGCCGAAAAAAAGAAAGAATAAAAATATTCGCTATGAATATTTTCCCGCCTGTTTGGTATACCTGTATAGGTAGACATTGTTTTATAGTAATGTAAAAGTTCCTTTCCTTCCAAATTAATAACTGCAAAGGGCTCCCTGGCTTTTCTGGATTCAATGACATTTTCAAAAACAGGATGAACATGTATGTTTATATAATCCAGAATAAAGTACACCTCTCCATCATCCGAAACAGATGTTATCCACAGTTCAATGGCATTTGCTTCGTCATCAAATATGCCAACACCCGACCGGATGGCGTCAATTTTTAATTCTTTCAATTGTTGAAAAAGTATAGTGGACGTTTGGGAAAGCTCAGCACTGTTGCGCATGTCCAGCGCCTTTACCCGTACCATCTCCAGCGCTTTCTCCACTTCAATCTCCCTGATTTTCTGAGCCAGATCTTTTTCTAATCTTTTTAACTCGCCCTCCAGAAACATGGTTCTTTCTGTCTCCGATAAATCTTTATTATTATCCATATCAGGCCTGGTTATAAAAAATTATATTGATTGAAAATTTCCTGTATTGGAAAATTTATTAAAAGTAATAATGCTGGTTGCGACAGCCGGTTATTCGCCCCATTGCGGTTCTATGATATTGGCTACTTCTGTAATGGTATTAGCAGGAAATCCCGCTATCCTGGCAT
>CBIGQT010000593.1:0-2541 GCA_966191655.1 uncultured Ginsengibacter sp. | reverse complement strand
CAAAAGGCCTGCTTCACTATTATTCGCTTTTAGATATCCTTCTTTTAAAATTTGTGGCATCTTATCTATTGTTGCACCCTCAAATCCTTCCCAGAATTGTGGCACTACAGCGCTTCGCTTATAAAATATCGAAGCCAGAATTATTTTATTTATCAACCGGGGATGACGCAGGGCAATTTCTATTGTTGTTTGCCCGCCATTACTAAATCCTAAAAAGTCAGCTTTTTCTATTTTAAGATTTTTCAAAAGAGTTGCTACATCGTCTGCATCCTGTTCAAAAGTTAAGTCTGTATCCCGGTCGTTAGTATGACCGTGTGCCTGCATTTCAACTGCAATTATTTGCCTGCTTTTTGCAAGCAGCGGAAGAATGAGGCCAAATGAAGTTTCAATTGTAGAGCCGCCTCCATGAATAAGCACAAGAGGTCTCCCCTGCCCGTGAATCTCGTAATACATTTTTAGCCCGTTAACTTCTGAATATCCGCTTTTAAAATTGTTGACTGTCATATTTTAATGTTTTAAAGCTCTTTTCTTAACGACACCACCTTTTGTGTCTTTAATGCTACTCATAATTATAAAAGCATTCTTATCTATTTTTTCAAGTTCAGATCTTAGACGACTTAACTCCAGCCTTGTTAGTACTGTATAAAGGATGGATATATTTTTGGTTTCGCCTTGTTTCCCAAATCCACTTTCTCCTTTATAGATGGTAACACCATGCCCTAGCATTTCGACAAGCATCTCTCTTATTTCTTCATGCTGATTTGATATGATTGTAACCCCTGTATATTCTTCTATACCTTCAACAATAAAATCAAGCGTTTTGGAAGCAGCCAGGTAAGTTATCATTGAATACAAGGCGATTTCTACTGAGAGCAAATAGGCTGCAAGTGAAAATATGAGTACATTAATAACAATAATTATATCGCCTATTGTTGTTCCAAATTTTCTGCTTAAATAAATTGCCAACACTTCCGTTCCATCAATTACAGCGCCACCCCGCACACTCAACCCAATTCCTGCACCCAGAAAAAAGCCGCCAAATATGGCTACGAGTAAATTGTCTTTAGTAACATCGGGAAACGAAACAGTTGCTACAACTAACGCTAATCCTGAAATAGCAAGCATCGTTTTTATCGCAAATGTTTTTCCAATTATCTTATATCCTAAAATAATAAATGGAATATTGATACAAATCAGTAAAATATAAAGCGGGATTGAAGTAAGCGCAGATATCAAAAGCGAAATGCCGGTTGCACCACCATCAATAAAGTGGTTTGTTAAAAGAAATCCTTTAAATCCAAAAGCTGCTGAAAAAATTCCAAGTGTGATTAGAAGAAAGTCTTTAATATGGCGTTTAAAATTTGTATACACATTTAAATACTTTTCGGATTAGGTTACTGTCTACTTAGTATATCCCTATCCGTTAGTTTAGCTATGCTAATGTTAGCAATTCAGTACTTATAAAAAGTAAATCTATAATAAAAATTCAATTTTATAAGAGTGGGTATAACGGGATGATGTGCAATTTATCATTTATTCAACCGGTAATGATAACGGGTATATGGAATATAAAACCCTAATTGTTTAAAGCCATCATAGGCTGCTTTGTTTTTTTCTTTGTCAGGCAATTCAATATCGGCAACAAATAAAATAGCGTGTTCTTTCAAACCATCTTCTATGGCTTTTCGCCAAATGGCAAAGTCCGGGGCATGGTCATTTGTCATTACACCGGGCACAGGTGCATCCACTCCTGAAAAAATTGTTTTGTTATCTGTTGTAAAAAAAGAACGGCAGGCAACAATCTTACCATTGCGAAAAGCCACATAATGCTTCCATCCTTTTCTTAAAGCAAATGCATCCGGCCACCAGTAAAAATCAAAACCATAAGTATTAATCAAAAATTTTACCCAGCTTTCTTTTAGTTGTTCATCAACCAATTTTACTTCAATGCTATCGGCATCATCAGCCTTATAATTGAAAGGCTGGTTATCTCTCACAATTCTTTCCCAGGAACCTGCCAGGTAGAAACCGTTTTGTTTTAGCAGAGAATCTGCATGAGCAGGCTGCACAGGCATTGAATAATGAATAATGTATTTTTCATGATGAACATAAAACGATTTAATGCTGTCAATTACTTCCTGCGTTAGCGGCTCGGTGAGGCCTAACCCAATAACGCGGTTAAATAATGGAGTGGGTTCATGTTGAAAGTTAATGGCCATGCCGCCGCCAATATCCCGGTACTTCATGCCGTTGGCTAATTTAAGAGAATCGGGAGCAGCATCTATCAGGCTGCGCCATGCAGCAATTTCTGTTTGTTCTATCAACATGGCCTTTTCTGATGCGTTCATGTTGCCGGGCATTTGTGCGTTTGTGTATTTGAATGAAAGCATTACTATGCCAAATGCTAACAATCCTGTTAACCGGGTCTTCATACAATCAATCATTAAAGCGAGTATATAAAGTTAAAAATTTTGTTGAAATTTTTATGCAGGATGTTTTCCCAGTCCAGGTAACTGGTAGCCATCACCACTTCGGGCTTGT
>CBIGQT010000592.1:0-2543 GCA_966191655.1 uncultured Ginsengibacter sp. | reverse complement strand
AAATTATAGATTAAAAATAAAAGAAGGCGCTGACGGTTTCGATATTGAAAATCCAGATGGAGATGCTGATTGGGATTTTGTCGTCATGCGGGAGGACGAGGTTGGCGGCGATCTCTTTTTATTTCGTACCAGCAAGTTCAGAGGATCTTTTGACGGCACGACCGGTGCTTACACTTCAGTTTCTGATGAGCGTTTAAAAACCAATATTAAGCCAATGAGTACTATGTTGGAAAAAATAAAGGAACTAAAGCCTTCTACTTATCAATTTAAAAACACAAAAGATATACAAGAGTATAATGGTTTCATTGCCCAGGATGTAGTGAAGATATTTCCCAGCCTGGTTGTGCATAACGTAAATGCCGAGCGTAAACTTGATGTTTATACGATGGATTACAGCGGATTTGGTGTACTTGCTATAAAAGGAATACAGGAACTGGTGCCGATTATTGAAGAACAGAAAGAAAGGATTGCAATATTGGAAGAACGTATTAACAAGTTGGAAACAGCTCTTGCAGCTATTACAGCAAACAACAATGGAAGTATTTCTAAATAAATAACCAATTATCATTAGAACATAACAATTCATCCCTTCTTCAACGAAGACATAGCTATATGTAATTTAAAAAACACTGTAATTAATATTAATAAAAATTGACACGAAATTTTATGGTCTATGTATATTTTTTATTAATAGCTTTTTATAGCCTTTCAGCATTTAAATCAACCGCTGAAATATATTTCTCCAAACAAGTTTTATAGTTAGATGTATTTTAATATCCTTAATTTATTTACCTAAAATCAATTTTTATGAGAAGAAAAATATCAACAATCGGCTTTGCGATTGTAATGTTGATCGCATTTGTATCATCAACCACATACGCTCAATACGGCCGGGTTACAACGCCCCGTGTACCAAGCCCTGCTGCAACGGTTCAGCAAACAATCGGTATTTCCACAGTTACAGTTAAGTATTCCAGGCCATCAGTAAAGGGTCGGGAAATATGGGGTAAGTTGGTTCCTTACGGATGGAATGTCCAGAACTTTGGCGCAGGAAATTCAGCTCCATGGCGTGCCGGCGCTAATGAAAATGCAGTAATCGAACTTTCGAATGACGCTAAAATAGAAGGCCAGCCCGTGCCAGCCGGTTCTTATGGTTTATCTTTTGTTATTAATAACGACAATACCGGTGAAGTGATCTTGTCAAAAGATTATAAATCGTGGGGAAGTTTTTTTTATGATCCGAAGCAAGATGAGATGAGAGCCAAAATACAAATTCGCGATGTGCCTATGACCGAAATGCTCACCTATGATTTTATTAATGACACAAAGACTTCTGCAGAACTGGTGCTTAACTGGGAAAAGAAACAGTTTCCCGTAAAGATTGAATTTGATGTTGATAAAATTGTAATGGATAATGCTGCTAAGGAATTGAATGGAGCTACCGGTTTTAATGATATTGGATTTAGTAGCGCTGCCTTCTACGCCCTTCAGAACAATGTTAATCTCGATCAGGCTCTTATATGGTCAGATAAAGCAATTGCCCAAAAAAGCGACTTTGTTAACCTTTCTCTTAAATCAAATATTTTGAAGAAAATGGGAAAGACAGAAGAGGCGGACAAAGTTATGGATGATGCAATTCCAGTGTTAAGCAATAATGAATTGAATAATTACGGCTATCAATTACTTAATGAAAAGAGATATGATAAGGCAATTGAAGTACTAACGCTGAACACTAAACGCTTTCCTAAGGATCCGAATACGTTTGATAGCCTTGGCGAAGCTTATGCAACGAAAGGTGACAAGAAGAATGCTATAATTAATTTTAAGAAATCACTCAGTATGAATCCGCCTGCTAACGTGAGAGCTAATTCTGAAAAATATCTTCAACAGTTGGGAGGTATGTAATAAATAAGGCATGTGCAGTTTTAAAATTTCTTTACTGTACATGCCTTTTAAAAATGGAGTTTATATCCTGGGTGCCGCAGCTAATATTTCTTCACTCACCCCGTCTTTATATTTTTCAAAATTTTTGATAAAATAACGGGCAAGCGTATGTGCAGTTTTCGCATAAGCATCTTTATCTTTCCAGGTAAATTTGGCGCTTAACATTTCTGCAGGAACTCCCGGGCATTCTTCCGGTATCATCATTCCAAAAATGGAGTGAGGCCGATAAGAAACGTTGTCAAGTTTACCTTCCAATGCTGCGGTAATCATGGCGCGGGTATATTCAAGCTTCACTCTGCTGCCTGCTCCATAGCCACCACCGGTCCAGCCAGTATTTACCATCCATACATTTACTTTATGCTCTTTTATTTTTTTTCCGAGCATTTCAGCATATTTAGCCGGGTGTAGTGGCATAAACGGGGCTCCAAAACATGCACTGAATGTGGGTTTGGGTTCAACAACGCCTGCTTCGGTTCCGGCAACTTTTGCCGTGTAGCCACTTATAAACTGGTACATTGCCTGTCCCGGAGTGAGCTTGCTTATTGGCGGTAAAATTCCATAGGCATCTGCTGTAAGAAAGAAAATATTTTTAGGCGTTT
>CBIGQT010000591.1:0-2559 GCA_966191655.1 uncultured Ginsengibacter sp. | reverse complement strand
TTTTCTGCCTATACAGATTTTAAAACCTATGGGCTTCCCGTCTGACAATCCACGAAGTTTCCCGAGGAAATGAACTAATTCTATGGCATTTCCAAAAGCGGTATGCGCGGATGGAGAATGCACTGTTTTGTACGGCACCACATGCCTGATTGCAGCAATTTCGGGAGTATTTTTTTTAGCAGGCAACAAGCCACCGTGGCCAGGTTTTGCTCCCTGTGATAATTTCAGCTCAATCATTTTAACTTGTGCTAATGAAGCCTTATCTGCAAAAAGCGTTTCAGAAAAACTGCCATCCTCATTCCGGCAACCGAAATATCCTGTTCCAAATTGATAGATGATATCCCCGCCATGCAAATGGTATTCACTTATCCCTCCTTCGCCTGTATTATGCGCAAAGCCACCTTTCGCTGCACCCTTATTTAAAGAAGCTATCGCAGTTTTGCTTAACGCTCCAAAACTCATAGCTCCAATGTTAAAGATACTTGCATTATATGGATGCCTGCATTGGTTGTTGCCTATCAAAACTCTGAAAGTTGAAGGGTCCGCTTTTTTTGGATAAACTGTATGAGCCGCCCACTCGTAGCCGACTCTGTTGGGGTCATCCTGCATACCGAATGAAATAGTCTGTTTCTCATTCTTCGCTCTCTGGTAAACAATAGACCGCTGTCGCCTGTTGAAGGGTTTTCCATCCAATTCGTTTTCAAAAAAATATTGCCTGAGTTCGGGACGGAAAGATTCTAATAAATAACGCAACCTGCCTACCAGAGGATAGTTTTTTCTAATAGCATGCTTATTTTGAAAAGTGTCATAAGCC
Source organism: uncultured Ginsengibacter sp. (assembly GCA_966191655.1). Taxonomy (GTDB): domain Bacteria; phylum Bacteroidota; class Bacteroidia; order Chitinophagales; family Chitinophagaceae; genus Ginsengibacter. The sequence goes on along the minus strand of CBIGQT010000591.1, from coordinate 1,745 downwards.
ACTAATGCAAGCAACAATAAAGGAAAGAGTAACCAGGTTATGGCAAGAGTATGAGTGACAACCAAAAAACAAAATGCAACAAGCAGAATAATTGTTATCATCCAAATCAAAAGAAAGGGGATATGTAATTTATTCAGGTTCATTTTTAAAATATTATTTAGTAAGTTTTATAAAATAGTACAAGACCGCTAAATTTACTTTGCAAAGGGTGCCATTCAATTATCAATCTCTTTCAATAAATTATCCAGGTCAAGAGCTTTTGTAAACATGTCTAACGAACCATTGTTAATTGGCCAAACTTCTTTAGGCCTGTCCCAATATAACTCCACACCATTGCCATCCGGATCGTCAAGGTATAATGCCTCTGACACTCCATGGTCACTTGCACCTGTTAAAGGATAGTAAGCTTTACGTAGCCGGTCGCAGATTAATGCAAGGTCTTTTCTTGTCGGATATAGAATTGCAGTATGGTATAAACCTACACCGTCTTTAGTAGCAGGAGGCGCATCTTTGCTGTGCCATGTGTTTAAGCCAATATGATGATGATAACCACCGGCAGAAATAAATGCTGCCTGACTACCATACACCATGGTGACTTCAAAACCTAATAAGTCACGATAAAATTCAAGCGAACGATTAAGATTGGCTACTTTGAGGTGAACATGCCCAATGCGTGTTTGTGATGGTATTTTATATGTTTCTATCATTATGCTGCAATTATAATTTTGCCCGATAGGGATTTGATTTCAATCTTGCAGAATTCCTTTTTTATGCCTGATGATATTTTTGTCACGTGATTATTTTTTTATGATTGATGGATAAGGAATAAATTCAATTTCGTCACTTTTTATTTTACCGAATGCCTGGTCTTTCCATTTTTGCTTTGCTTCGTCAATTAATTCTTTGCGTGATGAAACAAAGTTCCAGTCAATAAATCTTTCTTGGGAAAACGGCTCGCCACCAAAAATATAAATGGTGCTATTTGCCTGAATAGTAAACTGGCATAAGCTGCTTTTCTTTGCCACTAATAATTGCTTTGACTGATAAACATTTCCATCACTTTCAATATTCCCCTCAAGAATATACAAGCCTGATTCTCCATATAGCTCATGGCCAATATTTACAATCTGTTTTGTCGTGCTTTTAATTTCAAGCATAAACAGTTTACTATAAACCGGAACCGGTGATTTTCTGCCGAACGCTTCACCTGCTACTAATTTGAATTGGAGGTCGGCTTCTGACCAGGCCGGAATTTGTTCTTGCTCAACATGAAAAAACTCAGGCTCCATTTGCTCCAATTGATTTGGCAATGCCACCCAGATTTGCAGACCGTGCATATTTTTATCAGTGTGCCGTAAATATTCAGGAGTGCGTTCGGAATGAACAATCCCTTTACCTGCGGTCATCCAATTCACTGCTCCGGGTTTTATTTCCACTTCGTTGCCCAAAGTATCGCGGTGCATAATGCTGCCTTCAAATAGAAAAGTAAGTGTTGAAAGACCAATGTGCGGATGTGGCAACACATCAAAGTTTTCGCGTTCATTCAATTGAACGGGACCCATGTGGTCAATATAGATGAAGGGCCCCACCATTCGTTTCTGCCGGAACGGCAACAAGCGTCCAACCATAAACTTACCTATGCTGGCGGCTCTTTCTTCAATTATCAAGTTGATGTTTGACATAACAGGTACTCTTTGTTACACACCACTACACATTTCCGTAAATATTCGATTCCCCACTGTCAA
>CBIGQT010000590.1:0-2566 GCA_966191655.1 uncultured Ginsengibacter sp. | reverse complement strand
TGCAAGTGAAAAAACACCGTACGCAACATTATCATTTCCCGTGCTGTTATTAGTCATTGAAAGAGCCCCGGTTGCTATGTTCTCAGATCCTTCTGTGTTACTAGTCAGGGTAAAAGGAGTACCATTCGCTATATTAAAAGATCCTGTTGTATTACCGGCAAGTGAATAATCACCAGTTGCGGTATTAAAACCTCCTTCTGTGTTTGAAGCAAGAGCGAATGAACCAATGGCTGTATTGAAGAAGCCTGTTGTGTTAACGTGAAGTGAGTGTGCGCCAATTGCCGTGTTTATATTCCCTTCTGTGTTGGCATTAAGGGCCTGTTGGCCAATGGCTGTATTCAGTTCTCCTGAAATGTTGGACATCAGGGCCTGGTAGCCAAATGCGCTATTGCCAATACCCCCTGTGATTCCATCAACATCTGATGGTACATTATTAATTAAAGTTTGATACCCAAAGGCGCTATTGTTGGTAAAACCATCAAAATCAATTAAACCGGATCTCTGGTTGTATACCCTAAATACCAATGGCTGAGCATCCAGCGTGCCAATAAAGTTTTTAGAAGGATTGGTTCCCAAATTTCCCCTTGTCAGCCAGGGCCAGTCCAGGTGAAGGTCATTTAAGTTATGCGTTGACGAAAGTTTACCAGACTTGTCATTCGTCGTCTGTGCGTAACCGGTAGTAACGCAACAGGAAAAAATTACTAAAGTCAACACAAACAAAAATTTGTTTGTATTAGCAGGTTTTTTGTTGCGGTTAACCCCTAATGGCATTGAACATGTGAATTTCGGTTTCATAATTAAAATTTTTAAAACCGAAAGCTCTATAGTTGGAGATACAGAAACAATACCTCAATGAGGTAATTTAAAAATTCAGGAGAGTCCCTGTTGTATGGCTTTCATTATGGCTTCGTGACGGCTGGTTACGTGTAGCTTCTTATAAATATTTTTTACATGGGTACGTATCGTTTCATAACTGACAAAAGTTTTTTCCGCGATAGCCTTATAATTAAAAGCTTCCACCACCATCAGGTGCAATATTTCTTTTTCCCTTTCACTTAAATGGTAATCTTCATTAGTAGGCGATACAAGAATAATATTTTGGTTGGCAAAAAAACCAAGTATCTTTTTTGCCACTGCAGAACTAACGGGTGCGCCGCCGCCATATACTTCCCTAATGGCTTCAATAAACTTATGCGGAGGATCATTCTTAAGAATATAGCCTGACGCACCGGCGCAAAGAGCAAGGAATATTTTTTCACTGTCATTAAAAACCGTTTGCATCAGGATCTTTACCTCAGGGAACTTATCGCAGATTTTTCTTGTTATTTCAATACCGTTTAATCCCGGCATCTCTATATCCATCAATACAACGTCAGGGTCGCTCCGGATTATATCCTGTTGCCAGCGATTGCCATCTGCAAATGCTCCTCCACAAGTGAAACCAGGTGTACCATCAAGAATAGTTTGGAGTGCATCCCTCACTAATTTATTATCTTCAAATAAGGTTACCCGTATATCCATAGCAAGATTTCAAATATTTATAAAAAGATCCTTCATCAGCAATACCCCATCAGGTGATTTTGTATTGCAATGAAACTATAGTGCCTTTGCCGGAAGCCGAATTCACTGAAAGTATGGCGCCCGTTTCATCAGCTCTTTTTTGCATATTTATGAGGCCGTTTCCTTTTTTTACCGTTGCCATATCAAATCCTTCTCCGTTATCAATTATTTTGAATTCGATTATACTCCCGAAATTACTTACACTTAGTTCAAGAAGGTTTGCCTGGCTGTATTTAACTGCATTATTGATGGATTCTTTGCAGAGCAGATAAATATTATGAAGGCTTTCCACGGGCAATGGGATGTTAGCCAAACTTCCGGGTACGCATACCTGTACTTTAATATTTTTTATCATTGACATTTCAATCGCATACTCCTGTAGTTTTTGCACCAGGTCTTTCACAGAACTATGCAGATGATTTACTGCCCACACAAGATCATTTAACCTGGCTACCATATCATTGGCTGACTGTTGAATTTTATTCAATGAATTTTCCACTTCGTCCGGGCGATTGGAATTAACCTGGTTTTCCGCCACGTGGCTGTAGAGAACAATGCCACTAAGTGTACTGCCAATATCGTCGTGCAACTCACGGCTTATGCGCAACCGTTCATTCAACATCGCCTGCTCTACTTTATTCAAAGAAGCCAGTTGTTCCGACTGAATCAGTTGGTTCTGCATTGCTTTTAATTCTGACAAAGTACTTTCTATTTTTTCTTTCTCTTGCTGTAATTCATGTGTCCGAAGAGCTACTTTTTGTTCGAGTAATAACTTTTCTTTTTTCAACGTCCTTACACGCCATCTGACCAAGCTCGATAATACAGTTAAGAATATCAATACATATAAGGTGTAGGCCCACAATGTCCGGTACCAGGGAGACAATACTTTAAAGGTATAAGTTAAAGGCCGGCTCCAAACTCCATCCGAACTTTGCACTTTTAATTTAAAAGCATAACTGCCCTCATGTATATTGCCATAAGTCGCATTGGTTTTATCACTAACCGG
>CBIGQT010000589.1:0-2575 GCA_966191655.1 uncultured Ginsengibacter sp. | reverse complement strand
AAATAACTTCTTTTATTAAGAAGCCCGGCTATAATAAATTAACTTATTGTGTAATCGATATAGATAGCAATATGCAATGAATGATCAGTAATTATCTTGCTTTAATGGGAATATATCTTTTTAAAAGAGAAGTATTGTTTGAGCTTTTGCAAAAACAAGTAAAAGATGCAACTGATTTTGGGAAAGAAATAATTCCACATTCTATCGAAGGTCACAAGGTATACAGTTATCAATATGATGGATATTGGACGGATATTGGAAATATATCTTCTTTCTTTGAAGCAAATCTTGCGTTGACCAAAGATGTTCCTGATTTTAATTTTTTCGACAACTCAAAGAAAGTTTATAGCCGGGCGAGAATGTTGCCTCCGGCTAAGATTACAGGCAATCTGGAACATACACTTGCTGCAGATGGATGCATACTCCTTGCAGACAAAGTTGAAAATTCTGTGATAGGTATAAGAACAAGAATAGGCTACGGGTCTCACATTTCACATTGCTATTTAATGGGAAGTGACTTTTATGAAACTATTGAAGAAATGGCGTATGCTGCTGAAAAGGGATTGCCCAAATTAGGTATCGGGGATAATTGTTATATTAAAAATGCCATCGTAGATAAAAATGCCCGTATAGGCAATAACGTTAGAATAGAAGGCGGAAGTCATTTACCCAACGGAGATCACGAATTATATACCGTAAAAGATGGAATTGTTGTAGTAAAAAAAGGAGCTATAGTGCCCGACGGTTTTACGCTCTAATAAATAATTTTTTTTGTTTGCTTAACTAAATTACTTTACTAATCGATTGCTATGTCACAAACCAGGACGGCAGAGATAACTCCACATTCGCCGCATGTTGTAAAGCCAAGACTTTCTCTCGCTGATATAATTAACATGAGCGTAGGCTTTTTTGGAATTCAGTTTGGATGGGATTTGCAGCGGGCAAACATGGGCGTTATATATGATAACCTTGGTGCCAATGCAGATAAAATTCCCTATTTATTTTTGGCCGCTCCTATCACGGGTTTGGTTATTCAGCCAATAATAGGTTACATGAGTGACAGAACATGGATCCCAAAATTAGGACGACGCAGGCCCTACTTTTTAGCGGGAGCTATTTTAAGTTCTATTGCATTAATATTTATGCCGCACAGCTCGTCTTTATGGATGGCTGCAGGTTTATTATGGGTGCTGGATGTATTTGGAAATGTGTCAATGGAACCATTTCGAGCCTTCGTAATTGATAAGTTACCCGATAGCCAGGTAAACAGGGGTTTTGTTATGCAGGGACTGATGATAGGTCTTGGAGGAATGATAGCATCTTCTTTACCATGGATGTTTAATAATATTTTTCACGTAGATAATATTGCTCCAAAGGGCATTATTGCGGATAATGTCAGGTATTCTTTTTATATAGGTGCTTTCTTTTTTTTAGGTGCAGTATTGTATACCGTTTTTACTACGAAGGAATATCCACCTGAAGACATTGGTTTCAGAGAAAAAATAAAAGAATCCAATAAAGGCTTTGGCGGCGGCTTTGCTGAAATATTCGCAGCATTAAAAAATATGCCTCCCAAAATGAAAATTATTGCTTTGATTCAATTTTTCACCTGGCCCGGATTATTTTTAATGTGGTTTTATTATGCGCTATCAGTTGCATACAATGTTTTCGGTGCTACCAGCGATACTGACCCTGCTTTTGGTAATGGAAAAGATTTTGCAGGCTTAACACTTGCCTTTTATAGCGTAATTACTTTTTTATTTTCTTTGATACTTCCTGCGATAGCAAACAGGTTAGGCAGAAAACTTACCCATTCGCTTTGCCTGTGCGCAGGAGCAATTGGATTGATAAGCGTTGCTTTTATTCATAATAAATATTATTTATTTGGTTCGATGGTAGGAGTGGGTATAGCATGGGCAAGTATTTTGTCGATGCCATATGCAATGCTGAGTGGGGTTTTACCGAAAGACAAAGTAGGAATCTATATGGGTATATTTAATTTCTTTATAGTGCTGCCCGAAATAATTGCCGCTTTTTGCTATCCATGGTTAATGAAACATGTATTTGATAATAACATGCTAAGCGCTGTATTATCAGGAGGTATACTAATGATCATTGCAGCAGCTATTTGTTATTTTGTGATTAAGGAAGATCGCGCTACTGAAGAAGAACTTGTGGTTATTCCCGATACACAACTTGGCTAAACTTTATGAAAAGAATTTTTCCTTTTTTACTTTTCTTTTTTTCATTCCCGTTTGTTGTTTTTTCTCAAAATGAAAGCGTCAAATGTTATCCGGCTAATTGGTGGGTCGGAATGAAATGGAATAAAGTGCAATTAATGCTCTATGGTAAAGAAGTAGGTAACGTTAACGCATACATGATAAACTATCCTGGAGTAAAGATCGAAAAAGTTAATAAGGTTGAAAATGCAAACTATGTTTTTCTTGATTTGAATATTTTGTCATCTGCAAAACCGGGAACTATAAAAATAAAAATGCTACAAACTGGTTGGACGACTAATATTTTTGAAATCAATTTTGAATTGAAAGAACGCAGACCCGGCAATGGTATTACG
>CBIGQT010000588.1:0-2579 GCA_966191655.1 uncultured Ginsengibacter sp. | reverse complement strand
CCCTCATGGGCTTACTGCCATGCAGATAGCACAAATGATCTGGTATTTTATTGACGGCAAAAGCCGGAGTATCCAGGAAACAGAATTAGGCGATAGGCAAAACTTTAATGAGTATCATACCGCTTTCGCAGAAGTAGATACCACATTTATCCAAAGTAAAAAAACAGGGCGATGGTGGATGGAACTTCCTAATAAAAAACTGATTGCCTGCAGTTATAATGATTACCTGTTTGCAAGTAATAACGAAATACCGGAACGTTGGCTGAGAGCGCAGGAAAGGGAGGCTTAAGCGAATTTACAATAAACAAAAATAGTTTTCAAAAACGGTGTCTAATTTTATTTTTAACACTTTTTCATCCACAATGAGTAATAATTTAGCAGCTTTATAATGATACATTTTCAATATACAGAATATCTTCTTTCGCTTACGGTAATTCCTGTAATGATATTGTTGTATATCTTATCGGTGAGGTGGAAAAGAAAAGCAGCAAAAAAAATTGGCGAGCCAAAGCTTGTTCAACACTTGATCAAAGGATTCTCTTCAAAAAAATTTAAGCTGAAATTTATTGTTTTCATAGTAGCATTTATATTATGCGGAATCGCAGTTGCAGGACTTGTAGAACCTGATGGAACTCAAAAAATCAACCGTAAGGGAATTGATATCATGATAGCGCTGGATGTAAGCAAAAGTATGTTGGCGCAGGATATACAACCATCCAGGTTAGAGCGTGCCAAACAGGTGGTATCAAAAATTATTGATAATGCTCCTGACGATAAAATCGGGTTTGTGATTTTTGCCGGCCGTGCTTATCTGCAAATGCCAATGACTATTGATCATGAAGCTGCAAAAATGTACCTGGCAAGTGCATCGCCCGATGATGTTCCCACCCAGGGAACCGTTATAAGCGATGCTTTAAAAATGTGCTACGCAGCTTTCAATCATAAAGAAAAAACTTATAAGGCTGTTATTTTAATAAGTGACGGAGAAGATCATGATGACAATGCCTTGAAGATTGCCAAACAATTAGGGAAAGAAGGAATTATGATAAATACCATCGGAATAGGTTCCTCACTGGGCGCACCTATTATGGATCCTGAAACCAACAGTTACAAGAGAGACGACAAAGGCAATACTGTTATCACCAAACTAAACCAGGAGGAATTAAGCAACATTGCAAAAGATGGAAATGGGTTGTACCAGTTATATTCCACAACAAATGAAGTTGCGAATAATATTAAAAACCGGTTTTCCGGAATAGGAAAGCAAACCTCCGTGAGCGACAGTCCTTACGAAGCTTTTAAACAATATTTTCAATATTTATTAGCAGCCGCTTTATTATTATTGATAATTGAATTTTTCATCTCGGAAAAAAAGAAAGTAGCCAAAAAAGCTGCAACAACTTTTGCGCTTTTTTTCTTTATAGCCAATAATTCTTTTGCCCAAAATGTAAAAAATGAAATCATAAAAGGGAATGAAGCTTATAAAAAAAATAATTATGATGCCGCCGAAAATTCATATCGCGATGCATTAAAAATTGCTGACAATAATTCAACCGCATCTTATAATTTGGGAAATACATTGTTTAGAAAAAATAACACAGATGAAGCCGTGGAGTCTTTTGATAATACAATAAAAAACAGTAGTGATAATGTAACCAAAGAAAAGGCTTATTACAATAAAGGAGTTGCTTACCAGAAAGCAAAAAAACTTCCCGAATGCATTAATGCTTATGAAAATGCATTAATGCTAAATCCCAATGATGAAGATGCAAGACAAAATCTGCAAAGAGCTTTAAAACAACAGCAGCAACAAAAGCAGCAGCAGCAAAAGCAAGATCAGAAAGATAAAAAACAACAACCGAAACAAGATCAAAAAAAGCAAGACCAGCAAAACAAGCAGGATCAGCAAAAACAAAAGGATGAACCCAAGCCACAACCTTCAAAATTGACCAAGCAGGATGCCGAAGAAAAACTTAAATCATTGCTGGAAAATGAAAAACAATTGCAGGATAAATTACATAAAATAAATGGTGCTGCTTCTCCTGATAAACCTGAAAAAGACTGGTAATTTATTACGCTCACTTTAATTGTATTTTTGCAAAATAATTTATTGATAATATATGGAGCTGTATGCAGAATCTTTAACAGCCTATAAAAGGCTTGCAACACTCGAAGTAAAAGTTGGTGATTTGCTGCTAGGAAATTTTCATCCTATCCGCATTCAAACGATGACAACCACAGATACGATGGATACTAAAGCCACCGTGGAGCAAAGTATTCGTTGCATTGAAGCAGGTGCTGAACTGGTGCGCATTACAGCGCCTTCAAAAAAAGAAGCGGAAAATTTACTCAATATAAAAAATGAACTAAGAAAACGCGGCTACACCACGCCGTTAGTAGCGGATATTCATTTTACACCCAATGCTGCGGAAATTGCTGCACGTATTGTTGAAAAAGTGAGAGTAAATCCCGGCAATTATGTAGATAAGAAAAAATTTGAGCTGATAGAATACTCTGATGCTGATTATGAAGAAGAAATAGAACGCATAAGAAATCGCTTTACGCCGTTGGTAAAAATT
>CBIGQT010000587.1:0-2598 GCA_966191655.1 uncultured Ginsengibacter sp. | reverse complement strand
TAATTGTTACCTTATCCTGGAAAATGATGTTCCCTGTATCAATCTGTTGTTTAAGAAAAAAAGTAGTAACGCCGGTTTCCCTTTCTCCATTAATAATTGCCCAATTAATAGGTGCAGCTCCACGATACTGTGGTAACAATGATCCGTGAAGATTTATAGTACCCATTGGCGGCATGTTCCAGACAACTTCAGGCAACATGCGAAAGGCAACAACAACCTGCAAGTCTGCATTTAATTCTTTTAACTTATTTATAAAATCAGGATTCTTTAATTTTTTCGGTTGAAGAATTTTTAAATTTTTTGATAAGGCATATTTTTTTTTTTTTTTTTTAGTAAGCTGCATTCCTCTTCCTGCGGGCTTATCAGGCGCAGTGATTACTGCCACGACGTTGTAGTCTGCATCAACAATTCTTTGTAAAGAAGGAACAGCAAATTCAGGTGTTCCCATAAAAATAATACGGAGATTCTTCATCTGCTTTTTTCTAAATCATCTGCTTATTGGCGATTTTTTATTCAAAATCTTTATATAATAAATATTTTTTTCTTATTTTTTTGAAATTATCCAGACCATTTTTCCAACCCTTGCGAATGTCGCTTTCTGAAATACCTCCCTTAATCTGCCGCATCAGCGTTTCATTTCCAGCAAGCCTGTTAAATCCATTGAGGAAGAAATTATCCTTATCGGGAAATAATTTATATGCCTGGATGATCCATTTAAGCTGTATTCTATTATCAATTTTTTTAAGTACCTGTTCGTTCGTTCCTGAAAGGTTCCAACCATAGCAAACTTCTCCATAGTGCTTACTGCTCATTGCTCCTTCAACAGGATTAGGCGTAAACGAAAAAAGATTTTTTGGTAGAGAGGGAGCCCCGAAAATTTGAAAAGGCTTATTAGTACCACGTCCTTCACTCAAAGTAGTTCCTTCAAAAAGGCATGTGGAAGGATACAGGTACACTGACTGCATGGAAGGCAAATTGGGAGAGGGTTTTACCGGTAAAATATATTTGCTGTTGTGAGTATAGTTCAGGCATTTAATTACTAAAAAATGGAAAGGAGTATCAGCAGAATTTTTTGCCGTGAGGTAATAGGCATATTTTTTATTGGCTGCATCACTAAGCCATTTTTCGCCGGCAATCATAAAAGAATACTCACCTAACGTCATACCATATACGATGGGAACGGGTTGCATGCCAACAAAGCTTTTAAATTTCGATTCAAGTACCGGCCCGTCAACATAAAACCCATTTGGATTAGGCCTGTCTAATATTAAAAGTGGTTTGGAATTTTCAAGGGCGGCTTCTATATAATATTGCAATGAAGAAATGTAGGTGTAAAATCTTGTGCCCACATCCTGTATGTCGAAGATCATTACATCTACATTTTTAAGATCATTTGCATCCGGCTTGTTATGTTTACCATAAAGACTTACCACTTCAATGCCGGTTTCTTTATCAACGAAATTTCCAACTTTTTCTCCTGCATCAGCATTTCCCCTGAAGCCATGTTCGGGGCCGAAAATTTTTACAACCTTAATTCCTCTTTTAACTAGAGTATCCACAAGATTGGTATGCTGCACCATCGAGGTTTGATTAGCAAAAACAGCTACAGACTTGCCTTTGAGAAAAGGCAGATAGACATCCATTCTTTCTGCGCCTGGGATAATTCTGGAATTGTTTTTGGCAACCTGGCTGAAGGTGGTAATGGTAAAAGTGATCAGCAAAAAACTAAATGTGGCTTTTCTTCTCATGTTGTAAATTTCACGAAAGTTTTTTAGAAATGGTTTATTGATGCAAGATCATTTGCTTCTCAGTTTTCATTTGTTACCTTCAATACCCTTCTCTTCTTAAATTTACCTGGATTTTATTATTTTATTCTGCAACAATAATGTTTTCGCCTGCTAATCCTTTATTGCTTTGAAAATCCGTATAGGCTAGTTTAGTTTTAAAATAGCGGTAAAATGACGGAGCGCTTAATCGCATGCCGTTTCATTGTAGCTTTACTCATTAAAATAATTCGAAATGGAAAATATAAAAACAATGGCTGCAACGATGGATCCCAACAATGCCCATAAAGAAATTCCGGGTAATCCTTCAACAGCAAAAAGTAGTGCTATTAAATTAAATGACAGAAGCAATGGTCAGCCGCTACGGGTATTGAGTGAAGATGATTGGAAATTCTGGAAACATAATGGTTATGTAATTATAAAAAATGCAGTACCAAAAGAGCAGGTAAAACAAACTGCAGATTTTCTTTGGGAGTTCGAAGAGAAAGATTCTAACGATCCTGAAACATGGTATGCGCCTGCACGTGCGGAGATGCAGATGAAAGAATTAACCAACACCGGAATGGTGGAAGTATATAACCATCAAATGCTTTGGAACAACAGACAGATGCCTAAGGTACACGCTGCATTTGCTGACATCTGGGGAACTGAAAAATTATGGTGCACTATTGATAGGGCTAATTTGAATTTTCCACTACGCCCCGGATTTGAATACAAAGGTTTTATTCATTGGGATTATGATCCTGAAACGAAACCGGCAAATGTTCAGGGTGTATTGGCACTGGCAGATCAAACAGACGAGAACATGGGTGGC
>CBIGQT010000586.1:0-2601 GCA_966191655.1 uncultured Ginsengibacter sp. | reverse complement strand
TGATAATATTTGTGCTTTACCAATTTCAAATTTTTGATTTTCTTCTGTAAAGTTGGGCCATTTAGGTCTTCCAAATCTTAAATAGACAGGTCCTTCATAGTCAGCAATAGCAAGGGTTGCAGCCTTTGTCTGATTAAAATCACAGGGCACAACAACTGACATACCAGGCAGCATTCTCATCAAGCCAATATCTTCTAAAATTTGATGTGTTGCGCCATCTTCACCTAACGTAAGACCTGCATGTGATGCGCAAATTTTTACATTTTTATTTGAGTACGCAATGGATTGTCTTATCTGGTCATAAACTCTGCCTGTTGAAAAATTGGCAAATGTTGTAGTGTAAGGAATTTTTCCGCCGATGGTTAAGCCCGCTGCAATGCCCATCATATTAGCCTCTGCAATGCCGCATTGAAAATATCTTTCAGGAAAATCTTTTATAAACGGATGCAATTTTAAAGAGCCTGCAAGGTCTGCGGTAAGCACTACCACATTTTCATTTTTCTTTCCTAATTCATAAATGCCTTCTCCAAAACCACCTCTTGTTTCTTTTTCATTTTTGGCAACTATATCTTTAATCATATCAATACTTTATTTTTTTAATTCAGAAAACAATGCCTGCAAATTAACAATAAGACATTAAGGATAAAAATAATAATGAAACAGGAAAAAATGGTAACTAAAATGTAAATGGAAATAAAATTAATTTAGTTCAACTGAAAATTAATGTTGCTGTGAAGCGCTTCATCGTCTTTTAATTTTAATTCCCATTTCCACGCAGTGGACATCATTTCATCTAAAGAATATTTTGAGCGCCAATTTAATTTTTCTTTTGCTAAAGAATTGTTTGCGTAGATAGCCATAATGTCGCCCGGCCTTCTGGGGCCAATTATATAATTTAGTTTTACGCCACTTACTTTTTCAAATGATTGAATAGCTTCAAGGACCGTTACCCCATTCCCTGTTCCCAAATTAAAAATTTCACAGGTAGAAGTATTTTTTCTATTTATCAGATATTGCAACGCCAGGGTATGCGCATGTGCTATATCACATACATGAATATAATCTCTTACACAAGACCCGTCTCTTGTTGGATAATCATTACCATGCACAGTAAGTTGTTTTATTTTTCCTATAGCTGTCTGTGTAATTGCAGGCACAAGATTCTGAGGTTCGCCAAAGGGCAATTCGCCAATAAGTGAAGAAGGGTGTGCGCCGACGGGATTAAAATATCGTAATAAAATACTTTGTGTTGCTATTGAGCGGGCGGTTTCTTTTACGATTTCTTCTCCCATTTGTTTAGTGGCTCCATAAGGAGATTCTGCAGGCTTTAGTGGTGATTGTTCTGTTACAGGAATTTCATCAGGGCTTCCATAAACCGTGCAGGAAGAAGAAAAAATAAAATTGGGAATATTAAATTCCTTTACACATTTCAAAATATTAATAAGAGAAGATAAATTATTTTCAAAATACATCAGAGGCTTTTCAACAGATTCTCCTACTGCCTTGAATGCGGCAAAATGAATGATGCCCTCTATATCGACGTTCTCATTAAATATAGCACACAGGTCATCAAAATTGCATAAATCAACTTTGTAATTTTTTACTTCAATGCCGGTAATATCTTTTATTCCCTGCAGTAATGCCGTTGTTGATCTTGAATTATTATCAACACAAACAGGCTCAAAATTATTTTCAATTAAATCCAGTATGGTGTGGGCTCCGATGTATCCGCATCCTCCTGTTACTAATACTTTCTTCATATTACAAAGAAAAGAAAAACTATCAATAGCGTGATAAAGAAATAAATCGTCAGGTAATAAAATGTATAACATAATAAACACAACCCGCAACAAGAGCGCTTACAGGAATCGTTAATATCCAGGCCCAAAGAAGATTAAAGGTAACGCCCCATCTTACTGCTGAAAGCCTTTTTGTTGCACCTACGCCTACAATTGCACCGGTCAGTGTATGCGTAGTGCTCACAGGAATTCCGAATATGATTGTAAGAAAAATTGTGAATGCTCCCGCTGTTTCTGCGCATACGCCTTCCAGCGGATTTACTTTGGTAATTCGTGTTCCCATCGTTTTTACAATTCTCCATCCGCCAGACATTGTACCAAAGGCTATAGCAGAATAACAAGCCAGCGGTAGCCATTCGGGCATCGTCATATCATGTACAGAGGAAGTACTGCCATTTACTGTTTTATGATAAAACCAAATTGCGGTAAGAATCAAGCCCATTGTTTTCTGCGAATCGCCGCCTCCATGAGCAAGGCTTAACGCTCCTGATGAAACTAACTGGAGCCTTTTAAACCATTTATCTGCTTTTGACGGCCTTGCTTTTTTGGCAAGGTTTACCGTGATCAGTGTAATTAAAAATCCAAAGATCAATCCTATTATTGGAGACAAAACCATAAAGGCTAAAGCTATAAAAATTGGATGCGTATTCACGCCTGAAAACCCACCGGCCGCAATTGCAGCACCTGCCAGTCCGCCAATAAGTGTATGCGATGAACTGGACGGAATGCCATAATACCAGGTTAATAAATTCCAGCTAATGGCGGCAACGGTTGCAGACAGCAACACTTTAAAGCTGATAAT
>CBIGQT010000585.1:0-2602 GCA_966191655.1 uncultured Ginsengibacter sp. | reverse complement strand
TTCCTAAATACAAATTCATATACTAATGAGAGGCTTTTCTCTTCTATCCGGCAGCTTTCTGCATATAGTATGCCTTCATCTGATACGGTCAGATGCAGCGGCGACACAATGGTCTTATGATCCAGGAAACTGCAAGAATGGATGCTTCCGATAAATACACCCGGCATATCTTGTTCTACTATTTGCAGACCCTCCAGCCATTGAGGACGGCCGGGAATATTCATCATCACCTTATAAACATCCTGGAAGGCAGCAGCTATTGGTATTTCGAGGAAAGAAGTATTATCAGTATAGTAATCATTTTTCGGTGCAGGAGGTTCAGGAACTTTTTTTCTTGCCTCCCCAAGCAAGGCAAAACGATAATCTACTTTACCGATAGAATCATATTCTTCTGATGCACTGATCCATTCCATTTCAACAGTTTCAGCTGAATCAGCCACCTGGTTCAACAATTTTTCTGTCATCAAAAGGTATTCATGGTTGTCAATGCTGTTTTTAAGCAGGCGGTGGGCAACGATCATTTCGGGCCCCGATTGTTTTATAAAACGGCCCACCTTTATTTCTGCCAGCTGACCATGGTGCACCACGAATTTTAGAGTAAGGTTTATAATTGCCTGGCAGGCTCCGCAGAGGCAAATGGTACGCTGCTGCATAAACTTGCGCTGAAAATGAAACGCATTAAAAATTTTAAGGCAAACATCCAGTATTTCTTTTTTTGAGGGAGACGGGCCTTTTTTGATCAATAAAACAGCATCGCCTTCAATCTCTGATACTTCATATTCTTCGCCTACTGCAGCCAGGATAGCCTCAATAAGTATATTGATGGCATGCGAAGCATGGTTGAGTTCAGTAGTTGTCATGAACGCTGTAAAGCCGCTAATATCGGGTATCAGTATGGTTGCGTTTGTTTCAGCCATTGAGAGAAGTTGCATATAACGGCCACACATTTATGCAAGTCTTAAATAGAATTTCTGTTTGCTGCAACCGTAGCCAAATTTATAATTAAAAGCTCATTGTTACTTCACTCATGTGTGCAAAATACTAAGAGTGTACTTATAATCTAAACATACTACGAGTAACAGGGGCATTTTGTAAATCCCATTTCACTCTATTTTAATTTTATATAAGAGGACAACCTTTAATTCCTTAGAACCTGATTCCTAGACTCAGATATGCCTGGCCCGGATTAGTACTGCTGATAGAATTCTTCATAAGGCTTGATGCTCCATAATTGTAACCAATATCAATGAATGCAAAAGCAATATTTGCTCCTATTCCAATCTGGCCATAAAATATAAATGAATTAACGTCATCCTTTGTAACACCAAAATGATTATCGCTGACACCAAGGGTAAACGAAGGCACCGCACTGATAAATGCACGAAGAGAAACTATCTTGGCAAACGACAGAAAGTTAATACCCAAAGTTAAAGGAACATCGAGGGCCTGTACTTTAAGATCACCCGTATCTCTGGAAGTTATGTTACTATTGAAACCATAAACGGCATTATTATACCTTAGTCCAAACTGGTAATAAACGAAACCACCCTTTTCCCAGGCGACTCCAAAGTGGTAGCCAACACCTGAATTTGCATTGTATTTTTCCGTGGAACCGGACATTGTGTTAGAATTTCCGCCACCATAAATACTGAATCGCTTTGGTTTTCCTGCACTTTCATTCGTAGTG
The DNA here is from genome assembly GCA_966191655.1 of uncultured Ginsengibacter sp. GTDB lineage: Bacteria > Bacteroidota > Bacteroidia > Chitinophagales > Chitinophagaceae > Ginsengibacter. The sequence continues at coordinate 915 of CBIGQT010000585.1, read as the reverse complement.
GAAGCTGTAGTGGCAGCAGCTGTAGTAGCAACCGCAGCTGGTGCGTGGTTAGTGGTATCAGCCATCATATTGGCGCTGGTATCCACCGGCGCTGGTTTGGTGGTATCTACCTGCGCCACCACAGCATAATTCAGAATAATAAGAATTGCAATAAAGGGAATTGATTTGCATGCAGAAAAATTGAAATAGTGTTTCATAAATTAAATTTAATAGTTAATAAGAATAAAATCATGCTTTCTTGGGATCTCAGAGAATATTTTCTAAGCGTCAATTTTGCCTAAATTTAAACAAGCTAGTTTTGGAAGTAATGTGGTAAGCCGACCGAGGGTCTTTTATCTTTTTCAGTTATATCATCCTTAATGCAGTATGCAAAAAAAGATAAGCAACTATGTCCTGAAATTCCTCTTTTTAATTACGAGGATAGTATTATAACACAGGATGTAAAACAATTGTTAAAATAATTCTGTAAACAAACTTATGGATTATTTCACTAAGAGCAAGGCATTTACAAAATAATTTTGTGTATTATAGCTTGAGGATGCGGCAAAGCCTGGGCGTGAAACTTCTTATGCCTGGACTAAGAAGGAGATTACTTTCTCAATATCTTCTCCATTGTTTTACCTTTAGCTAGTTCATCAATCAACTTATCTAAATAACGCATCTTTTGAATGAGTTTGTCTTCAATTTCTTCCACCCTGTATCCGCAAATTACACCTGTAATTTTTGACACATTCGGATTAAGAGCGGGTGCCTGGGCGAAAAATGTTTCGAAATCATTTTTCTTGTCAATTTGTTTTTGCAATGTTTGTTTGTTGTAACCAGTTAACCAAAAAATAACGGCATCAACTTCTTCCTTTGTACGCCCTTTTGCCTCCGCTTTTTTTATGTACAACGGATAGACACTGGCAAAAACAA
>CBIGQT010000584.1:0-2602 GCA_966191655.1 uncultured Ginsengibacter sp. | reverse complement strand
GTAAAAGATTTCAATGCAAAAAAGTTAGTTGATAGTTATTACGCACAGAACTGGAATACACTTTATCCATTGAACACTTATGTGCAAAGTGCTGCTGATGAACAAGTTTACGAAAACAAACCTTTTGGAACGGAAGCAAAAGGTTTTCCCTATAATTTAAAACAGTTTGTGGGCAAAAATTATGGACTATTGTCTGTAACTCCTTACGGTAACACGCTTACATTTGAAATGGCTAAAGCTGCTGTAAATGGCGAACAATTAGGAAACGATTCCAGCACAGATTTACTTACAATCAGTTTATCATCTCCTGACTATATTGGCCATACTTTTGGTCCCAATTCGGTAGAGCAGGAAGATGATTATTTGAGGCTGGACAAAGATCTCGGAGCTTTCCTGCAATTCCTCGATAAAGAAGTCGGTAAAGGCCAATACATAGTTTTTCTTTCTGCTGATCATGGAGTGGCGCATGTGCCTGCATTTTTGAAGGAGCATAAAATTCCTTCAGGAAGTGTAGACGACAATGCAATTGCAAATCAGCTTAATACTTTATTAGAAGAAAAATTCAATGTTGATAAGCTCGTGGTCGGCCTGATTAACTACCAGGTTTACCTGGACCGTACTTTAATAACTTCAGCCCATCTTGATAAGGATGTTGTATATAAGGAAATAATAAATTTTTTATTGCAGCAGCCGGCCATTTCAAGGGCTTTTGCATTAGATGATTTGAATAATGTAACCTTAAATTCAAAAATAAAAAATGCCTTGATAAACGGATATTACCCATCGCGAAGCGGCGACATACAAATTATTTATCAACCTCAATGGATAGAAGGCTTCGAAAAAGGAGGCACTACTCATGGCGTTTGGAATCCTTATGATTCGCACATTCCATTACTTTGGTATGGATGGAATATACGGCCCGGCAAAACAAACAAGGAAGTTTATATGACTGATATTGCACCGACTATAGCTGCCATGCTGCATATTCAGATGCCAAGTGGTTCTGTAGGGCATGTGATTGAGGAAATTTCGGAGTAAAAATTATTTCGGGTACGCCTAAAGGTTAGATACTTGAATTATATTTTGGATATTTTGTTTTTTTAATCAATTGAAAATACACCTTGCCTAATATTATTAAACACCCGCAGGTTTTAATTTATAATCATAAATACATAGCAATTATGAAAGCAGGTTTATTAATGTTGTTTTTCATTGGTTTTTTATCGGCCGGAAATATCTATGGTCAATCTTCTTCCGTAAATAAAACCAGTTTCTTTAACGATACCTCAATTTTAAATGCAACTATTACAACGAATTTAACAAAACTGTTCAATCAAAAAAAAGAAGGCTCCCAATTCCATGCGACGTTTGAAACAAAACTTCCTGATGGTACAAGCACTAATGATCACGTAATTCTTGAATTGAGAGGACATTCCAGAAAGGACTTATGTTATATACCACCGCTTAAAGTAGTTTTTAAGAACCACGCAACTTCATCATTCTCAACGCTGGGTTCACTGAAATTGGTTAGCCAGTGCAAAACCTCCGGCGCTTACGACCAGTTTTTATTAAAAGAGTTTATTATTTACCGAATTTATAATTTACTTACCGATATGAGTTTTCGTGTAAGGTTGGTTGACGTAAATTTAGTTGATAGCAGTGGCAAAAAGAAAACAGTGACGGAACACGCTTTTTTTATGGAAGATATAAAGGACCTGGCTAAACGGAACAATTGCCGTGACTGGAAAGACAGGAAGCTTTATTCTGAAGATGCTGACCGCAGGCAAATGACAATGGTGGCTATATTTGAATATATGATTGGTAATACTGATTGGGGAGTGGGTGTAAACCATAATACGAGATACATTATTTCAAAAACAGATTCATTGGCACGTCCTTTTGCAGTTCCGTATGATTTCGATTATTCAGGATTTGTAAATACTGACTATGCAATTCCTGATGAAAATTTTGAAATCCAAAGTGTGCGGGAAAGGGTTTACCGGGGCTTTCCAAGAACCATTGACGAATTAAATGAAGTGCTCAATATTTATAAGCGCCAAAAAGACTCCATATATTCTTTGATAAACAATTTTGAATTGCTTTCCGCAAAAAGTAAGAAGGAAATAATCATATACCTGGATGATTTTTATAAACAGATAAGTAACCAGGATATGGTTAAATTAATTTTTATAAAAAATGCTGCAACGACTGATTAAATAATCTGTCAGTTCAGCTTTAACGAATAACCACCGCATTTTATCTAATTGCTTTGTAAGTTCCTGATAGTCGAAATTCATATTTCCAGTGCTGGGAATTATGTACACATAACCTACCGTTAGTTTATTACTTTAAGTTTGGATCATTTGTAGTTATCCACATTAGTCTAATAACTATATTTCACTTTAAAATGGAGTTATCGTTAGGTTTGCATTTTAAAAAGTGCGAAGAAATAAACATAAACCCGGTGTAGGTTGGAGCAATCCGCCACCGGCAATTGATAAACGCCTTTTTTGACATTTTTTCAAATGGATATCGGATTTTTGTTAAGGCTGTATTTCTATACAGCTTTTTTATTTTACAGTACAGAATGTCTACAAGATCA
>CBIGQT010000583.1:0-2603 GCA_966191655.1 uncultured Ginsengibacter sp. | reverse complement strand
TGAACTCCAATAAGGCCCGCTCTTCCTTCGCCATCTGTATTTCCTGTCCAAACAGCAACAACATATTTTGACGTAATACCTATTGCCCACGCATCCCTGAAACCAAACCTGGTACCAGTTTTCCAGGCTATCTTTTGTGATGAGGAAAACTCCTGCCACAAGCCTTCTTCTCCCGGGCGCATCACTTCTTCCATTGCCTGGAAGGCGAACCAGATGGAAGTTGCGTCCAATGAATTGATAACATCACCAGTAGATGATTTTTTAACAGGCGTGTTATTCGAAATATAATTTGGCGAATGAAAATCGTCTTTCAGTGCAAGCCCTTTATTGTGTATTTGATGATTTAATGTTCTTGCCATACCGGCATAAATCCCGGCAAGGTCCCACATGGTTACTTCACTTCCACCAAGAATTAATGACAAGCCATAATTATCAGCCGGGCGGTTAAGGGTTGTTATACCAAGTTGTTTGAGTAAATCATAAAAGCGCGGATACTTATATTGCTGCAATAATTTTACCGCAGGAATATTTAAAGACCTTGCCAAAGCCATAGATGCAGGAACAGCGCCGTCGTAACCCAAATCAAAATTTTGTGGCGTATAACCTCCAATCTGAGTTGGAATATCAGGTATTAATGAATTGGGTAAGATCATTCCATCGGTAAACATAGCTGCATACAAGATGGGCTTCAGGGCGCTGCCCGGGCTTCGTGGTGCTTTTATTACATCTACATCACTTTCCAGTTCAGGGTTAGAAGGATTATAAATATTACCAACATAACTCAACACATTTCCTGTTTCAACATCAAGCACCAATGCGCAGGCATTATTAATTCCGTTTCCTTTCAAAACATTGTGATGCTGATTTAATATATCAATTACATTTTTTTGAAGGTTGACATCAATCGTTGTCTGTATGCGTGAAGAAAGTTTTTCATTATCTTTTTTATCTTCTTTAAACCGCTGCAATAAGTGAGGAGCCAATTGTGGCAGCGAGACAGGATTACCCGGAAGTGGTTCCAATTTAGAAAGATAACAGGTTGATTGATCAAAGATTTTATTTTCAGCAAGCTTATCAAGTAATGCATTTCTTTTCTTTAAAAGCACATCGCGATTTTTACCAGGATGAACAAGAGCCGGTGCATTCGGCAAAACAGCCAGCGCAGCCATTTCACCCCAGCTTAATTTTTCCGGGCTTCTTCCAAAATACCTCCACGATGCAGCATCAAGGCCAACTACGTTGCTTCCGAACGGCGCTTCGGATGCATACAAAGCCATTATTTGCTTTTTGGAATAACTGCATTCCAACCGGACAGACTGAATGCCTTCAATAATTTTCTCCCAAATACTCCTGTTGGTTTCGTGCCGGCTTAAGCGTATAACCTGCATCGTTAGTGTGCTGCCGCCCTGCACAACTTCTTTGCTTTTTAAATTTCTCAAAGCTGCTCTTGCAAATGCAATCACATCCACTCCGGGATGACTATAAAATCTCTTGTCTTCAAATGTGGTAATGCATTGTATAAATTTGTCAGGCACATTTTCATCGTAAGGAAAGCGCCATTGCCCATCTGCAGCGATAGATGCATTTAACAGATTGCCACCTTTATCTTCAATGACATAACAGGTAGGAGCATTAAATAATTTTGAAGGAAGACAAAAGTAAAACCAGGTGTATAAAGCAATAACTATGAAGAAAAATATTTTTATTTTGAGAGGGATTTTTGACATTGAGTATGGAGCATGGTGATTTGAAAATACTAGTTAGTCAGCGTCTTTTTGAGAGCTCGTCTTTATTGCCAGTTTTTCCTTTGCCATTATTAGTGCGTGATGCAATTTTTGCTGTAACAGTTTTTTAGAGGGCAGACTCGTATAATATTGCGCTACTCTTATATTTCCTTTATCCAGTTCAAGAAGTTCTATGTGTTCATCGGCTTTGTCCGCACATAAAATCAATCCAATTGGCGTATTTTCATTTTCTTTTCATATTTAGTTAGCCAATTCAGGTATAATTCCATTTGCGATTTATAAGCAGTTTTAAATTTGCCCAGCTTAAGATCAATTGCCACCAATCGCTGCAACTGCCGATTATAAAAAAGTAAATCTATATAGTAGTCTTCACCATCTACCTGTATTCTTTTTTGTCTTGCCAGGAAGGCGAAGTCATTGCCCAATTCAATAATGAAACGCTGCAAGTCGGCGATGATTGAAGTTTCAAGATCTTTTTCACTAAAGGTGTCATGCAATCCCAGGAAGTCAAGAAAGTAAGGATCCCTGAAAAACAATTCAGGTGAAACAGGTTCATTATTGCTTAGTGCGGTAAGCTCTTTACGTATAAGTGAGTCCGGATTTTTTGATAACGCGGTACGTTCGTATAACATGCTGTTTATTCTGTCTCTCAACTGGCGCACACTCCAGTGTTCGTTTCTGCACAATTGAATATAAAATTCTCTTTGTAAATTATCCCTTATGTAAATCAATTCTTTTAGATGCGACCAGCTTAATTCTCCCGACAGTGTAGAGATTATTTTTTCTTTAGGGAAAATCTCTACGGTGTAGAGACAATTCCAAAGTTGCTGCTTACTCCAGCCACTGCCATATTCAGAT
>CBIGQT010000582.1:0-2607 GCA_966191655.1 uncultured Ginsengibacter sp. | reverse complement strand
CTCCATTGCCTTCAAAAGCAAATAGATGATCTACGAGGCGATCCATGAAATACCTATCGTGGCTTACAATTAATATGCACCCGGGAAAATCCTGTAAAAATTCCTCGAGCGTTCTTAATGTTTGTAAGTCCAGGTCATTTGTTGGCTCATCCAAAACTAAAAAGTTTGGATTCCGAAAAAGAATACTTAAAAGATGCAATCTTCTTTTTTCGCCGCCACTTAATTTACTTAACGGAGTAAATTGCTGTTGCGCAGTGAAGCCAAATTTTTCCATGAACTGCGTTGCACTTATCTTACTTCCATCGGCTAACGGAAAAAATTCGGCAAAATCTTTTACATATTCAATAGCTCTTTTGTCTTCTTTATATTGCAACCCTTCCTGTGCAAAATTTCCAAAAACAACCGTGTCACCATGATTAATTTTTCCACTATCAGGAGGTATAATGTCAAGCGCTACTTTTAAAAAGGTGCTTTTGCCGGTTCCGTTTTTACCAACAATACCTATTCGCTCACCTTTTTTAAAAGTATAATCAAAGCCTTTCATTATAATTTTATCTCCATAAGATTTATATACTTTTTTCATCTCAAGAACCTTACCCCCGAGTCGTGTCATTTTTACCTGCAAAGAAACTTCGGCAACTTCCTTTCGCTGGTTCACCCTTTCTTCTATTTCCACAAAAGCATCCTGCCGGCTTTTTGATTTTGTAGTCCGTGCTTTTGGCTGCTTGCGCATCCATTCCAGTTCTTTTCTAAAAATATTTTTATCTTTTAAAAGCTCACTTTGTTGTACTTCGAGCCGTAAAGATTTTTGCTCCAGAAAATAGTCGTAGTCACCTTTATATACATATAATTTCTCATCGTCCAGTTCAATTATTTCATTGCAAACAGTGTCTAAAAAGTAACGGTCGTGGGTAACAAGAAGCAGTGTGCTTTTATTGGTTGCTAAAAAGTTCTCGAGCCATTCAATCATTTCCACATCAAGATGGTTGGTAGGTTCATCCAGGATAAGCAGACATTTCCCTTCATGCAACTGAGCTTCTATTAAAGCTTGTGCTAATGCAACTCTTTTGCGCTGGCCTCCGCTTAAATTTTTTACCTGTTCATTAAGGTGATGCAGATTTAGCTTACCCAAAATTTGTTTCAAATCGCTTTCAAAATTCCAGGCATCAGCTTCTGTGAGTTTACTAACCAGGTCGCTTATTCGATTTTCGTCATGGTTTTCTTCTTCCAGTAAAATTTCATATTCTTTTACGATGCGCACAACAGGGTTATCGATATTTAAAATATTATCCCAAATTGATCTGTCATTCTCAAAAGCTGTTTCCTGTTGCAACATAATAACCTTTACATCTTTATGCACCCAAACAGTTCCGCTGTCAGATGTATCCTGCCCTGCTATTATTTTAAGCAGTGTGGATTTACCACTTCCGTTTCGGGCCACAAAAGCAATTTTATCGCCTTCTTCCACATAAAAACTAATGTTACTGAAAAGCTTTCTTACTCCAAATGATTTACTTAAATTTTCTATTGACGCATAATGCATGTCGCGAAGGTAATTGAGCAATTGAGGTAAAAAAAATCACCATGCATTTATTTTAAAAATACTAACACTATTTTGTGTTCGTTTATTTGGAGAACAAACGGTTGTAAACTTCAACATTTCACGCTTGTTACCACATTATAAATAAATGCAATAGTTTGCTAACTTTGCGCCCATTTAAAAATGCAATGAATTATTTTGTACATCCCACTGCGGTAATAGACGATGGTTGTGAAATAGGTTCCGGAGTTAAAATCTGGCATTTCTCACACATAATGCCAGGCTGTATCATCGGGGAGAATTGTAACATAGGTCAAAACGTAGTAGTATCGCCTAAAGTCATCCTTGGCAAGAATGTGAAAGTGCAAAATAATGTTTCCATTTATGAAGGTGTTATTTGTGAAGATGATGTTTTTCTCGGACCATCAATGGTTTTTACAAATGTAGTTAACCCAAGAAGCGCTGTTAGCAGAAAGGAAGAATATAAAAAAACTATTGTAAAAAAAGGTGCTTCTATCGGCGCCAATGCCACAATAGTTTGCGGACATAATATTGGTGAATATGCTTTTATAGGTGCAGGTGCTGTAGTTACTAAAGAAGTGGCTGCCTATTCATTGGTAATTGGCAATCCTGCAAAACATGTTGGATGGATGAGTGAATATGGAATTAAATTAAGTTTTGATAAAAATAATATTGCCATTTGCCCCGAAAGCCGGCAGGAATATTTTCTGGAAAACAATCATTTAAAAAGAATAAAATAAGTGATGAAAAATTTTGCGTTAATTGGTGCCGCGGGTTACATAGCTCCGCGACACATGAAGGCAATAAAAGATACGGGTAATAATCTAATTGCAGCATTGGATAAAAATGATTCAGTTGGAATATTAGACAATTATTTTCCGGAAGCGGATTTTTTTACAGAATTTGAACGCTTTGACAGGCACCTGGAAAAATTAAAACGCCTGGGGAAAAAAATTGATTTCTTATCGGTATGCAGCCCTAATTATTTACATGATGCCCATATTCGTTTTGGATTGCGCATCGGTGCTAATGTCATCTGCGAAAAA
>CBIGQT010000581.1:0-2610 GCA_966191655.1 uncultured Ginsengibacter sp. | reverse complement strand
ATTTGCTCAGTAGTATAATATGCTGTTCGATCAATTGTAATATTATCTCTGAAAACATAAGTACCAGATGCTGTAGCAAAAAGATTTCCATGCTCGTAATCCGCCATTATTCTTGCTGATGCTGTTTTGCTATGAATACCTATGGCAAGTGGCAGGTAATCGGCCTGGTAATTACTAAGTGGAACGGAGATACCCGCAATTCCAAAAATGGAAAGACGACTATCTCCAAATCTTTTTTGGAAAGGCCTCCATTTTACAAACAAGTTAAGATCCTGTATCCCTCTTTCACCATGGAGAGTACCTGTAGATGCTTTTGTTTTTACATAGGGCACACTAAACAAAAGATTTACTTTACGTGTGAGACCATAATTTCCCATTAGGCCAAACATTTGAGTGGATACTGTTCCCAAATTCTGGTTGTCTCTTTTTAAGGTTCCTTCCCAGTAATTTTTCCAGCTACTGTAGCTATATGAAGGCCCTACACAAAAAGCATTCTTCTCCATCATGATGGCATCAAGATCAGTTTGTGCATATACTTGTGTAAAAAAGAGAGCAAAAAAAGAAATTAAGATTGCCCTTTTTATTTTATAGATATAAGTTTTGGACATGTTGTTGATTTTACATTTTAAATTATAATACATTAAAATGCAAGAGTAAATCCAACATTAACCGCATAATCCGCAAACGCAGCATCTCCCTGTGAGTATACCCCGGTTTTTTCTGTCTTTATTTTATCCGGTACACTTTGAGTACGGTTACGCACGAGAGCTACAGGCACAAATGCGTATACACTAATCTTTTTAAAACTATAGGTTAATCCCGGTTCGAGGGATATAATATAGCCGGGTCTGCGGAATCCGCCGCTTCCTCCTATCAAATCGTAAACAGGAAGACATTCATCGCGTACGCCTAAAGAAGCTATAAGCGATTTAGCTATATAATTAAAACCCGCCCTTATCATATATTGATCAGGAACACTCATAGTGCTGCTTTGATATAAAATGCTGCTGGCAGAAGGAGTGCCTCCCCTTGCAGTTGAAGTCCCGTTTTGTTCCCGCGGATTGGCGAGATAGTATAAGTTGGCATAAGAACTGAAATGTTTTGAAAAGCTATAAAAAGCATTCACTTCTGCGGTAAATCCTGTTCCGCCATCGCCAAGCTGTATAGATTGATCAACGGGTCCAAGAACACTTGTCGAATCATTTTTATAAAAGAAATCCTGGTATTTATAATCGCCTGTAGCGAATTTTATTCCTAATCCAACCTGGATATTTCCTTTTGGCATTTTGGAAGGATTTATTAACCACCTGTATGCCGTTAAGCGAACATCACCAATACCGAATGAATGGGTCAGATGCCTGGTCTTCCCGTCGTGTTCGTATAGGGATGACCGTGAGTTTGCCAGAATTGGCACATCCAGGGAGAAAGACCACCATTTATTAAGATGATACGTTGGCGTAATATCGAGTGTGTAAGAATGATTAATTACGTCGGTTCCCTGCTCTACCCTTTGCTTTTGTTCTTCCGTTCCGACAAAATGGCGAAACGATTTAAAATAACGGTTATTTACATTGAGTTCCCATTTGGTAACTGTATCCATCGGTTCAGAATGGTCCATCGCACAGATACCACCTGTGCTGCGGATGGCAACGCAACCCTGTGAACGGGCGCTGTTACAAATAGCTAACATGCTGAATGCAGATAATAAAATTGAAAGTATTGATTTCATAAAAAGTTATTTTGTTTTTGATTAAATTTTATTGATTGATTTTTTGTTTAATATTATCGGTTAAATCTTTTGGTTCTTTGCCGGTTAATTTGCTCATTACCAAATTGCCGATTTTCTTTCCCTGTATGTAAGCTGTTTGTACTGATTGCCTGTAATGTATACCTCCATAAAACCTGCTCCAGGAAACTTCTACCGCGGCTTCATCAGATGTCTTAAAATGACGATCGGGCCATCCCCATTCTCTTTCCGAAGAATCTTTAAATGCAGTATTATCTTTATAAATTGTTCCAAGAACTGTTGCGGCAGCTGCGGAAATAGTGGAATGAGCACTGTTATATTCCGGGAATGGTGGTGTTTGCAGGTATGGCATCCAATCCTGGTCTATATATTTATTTATGTAAGTCTCCGGCCTTATGATATCAAACTTGTATTTAGTAAACCAGCAACAAATAAATGCATCATACATTCCTATGCTTGCGCCTGTATATGCATAAACCGTTTTATAAAAATCTGCATTATTGTTTTTAGAAATTGTTCCCACAATCTCCATCCAGTGCCCGGGAGGTGTCATCGCCTTTGTAGCAAACATCGCATGACCTTCAATGTGTAATTTAAAACTATTGCAGTCCCAGAAATTAGCAATCCACTTTTGGGTTGAGTCAAGCGTGTTCCCGGTAACCATAACATCCTTCGCTACTTTATAAAAATCGCTGGTAGAATCCTTACTAAAAACCGGAGGAGGAGGAGGAGGAAACATATTTGCCGAATCCATTACCATGCACCGTAACGTAGGCCATAAAGGCTCCACTGCGCTAAAATAACCCGGGGGTGTTGGACTCCAGTGTCCTTCAAGATTTGAGATAGTAAAACGTGACCCTCTT
>CBIGQT010000580.1:0-2614 GCA_966191655.1 uncultured Ginsengibacter sp. | reverse complement strand
TTTTTTCTTTTATAACATTAAGCAAACGCAAATTTCTATTAAAGTAATTATATAAGATGATAAAGCAAATTTAAATATTTACCTGTTGTTTTTCTGCAATGGTTATTTTTGTGTGAATTGACATTGATAAAAATATATAAAGCCATGTATTTGCCCGATGCCATTACTCAATTAGATTACAGGTTATTTTCAAAAATGAACGGGCAATGGCATACGCCATTTTTAGATGAATTTTTTCCGTTTATCCGGGAACCTTATGTATGGCTTCCGTTTTATTTTTTTCTCATATTATTTGCTACTATTAATTTTAAAAAAAGAGGTTGGTATTGGGTTTTATTTTTTATACTGAATGCAGCGCTTAGCGATTATGTGAGCAGCACTCTTATAAAAAATAATTTCATAAGACTTCGGCCATGTCATGATCCCTTTCTTGCAGATACTGTTCGGTTTTTAATTAACTATTGTCCTGGAAGCTCAAGTTTTACGTCGTCACATGCCGTAAACCATTTTGCAGCAGCAATGTTTATATTTACAACCTTTAAAAAAGATGTTAGCCCAAAGTGGGCGTATCTTTTTTTATGGGCTTTTGCTATTTCTTATGCACAGGTATATGTTGGAGTTCATTTTCCATTTGACGTATTTTGCGGAGCGATAGTTGGTTTAATTCTTGGATACATTCCTGCAAAAATTTTTAATGCCAACATAGGATTGTTGTCAAAAAGACAGAAAATTTATGTTTGAATTTGTTATTTTATTTTTCCTGATTCTCCTCAATGCATTATTTGTGATGAGTGAAATGGCTTTAGTTTCTGCAAAAAAAAACAGGCTGGAAGCCGGCGCAGCAAAAGGTGACGGAAGATCGAAAGCTGCACTTAAGCTTAAAGAAAATCCCGATATATTTTTATCAACCACCCAGATTTATATTACACTTATTTCCATACTAACGGGTGTGTATTCAGGCGAAAAGTTTGGCACGTATTTGCAGCCCTATCTTGAAAAAATAAATTTTATAAGGCCTTATGCAGCCACCATTTCAACCGTAATTATTGTAATACTTGTTACTTTTTTATCAATTCTTTTTGGCGAACTGGTGCCTAAAAGAATTGCGATTATGCGTCCTGAAAAAATTGCCAAATTGGTTGCAAAGCCGCTAAAATTCTTAAGTAAGATTTCTTTTCCGATTGTATGGTTATTGAGCAAACTTAACTCGGGAATTTTTAGTTTATTAAATATTAGGCCTCATAAAGACAACCAGGTAACGGAAGAAGAAATTAAAGCCATGATAAATGAGGGAAGTGAATCGGGCACAATCGAAGAAGAAGAAAAGGATATTATTGAGAGAGTGTTTCATCTTGGCGACAGAAATATTACTTCGCTTATGACACATCGAACTGATATTATATGGTTTGAAGTAAATGAATCACTTTCGTCCGTAAAAGAAAAAATAAAGGAATTTCAACATTCAGTTTATCCTGTTTGTGAACAAAATATTGATGATATAAAAGGTGTGGTTTATATAAAAGATATGTACCTGCAGCCTGATGTACCGCTTTCTTCTTTATTAAGAAAAGCTTTATTTGTACCTGAAAATAATTCCGCATATCAAATACTTGAAAAAATTAAAGGCACTAAAATTCATTATGCATTTATTGTAGATGAATATGGCAGCCTGTTGGGCATGATAACGGTAAAGGATATACTAAATGCCATAGTGGGTGAAATGCCGGAAGCAGAAGATGACGATTATGAAATTGTAGAAAGAAAAGATGGAAGTTTTTTAGTAGATGCGCAAATACAATTTTATAATTTTCTGACACGCTTCGATAAAACCATTTGGGTAAACGAAGATGAAAATGATTTTGATACACTTGCCGGGTTTATATTGCACGAGCTAAAGCGAATACCTGTTGCCGGGGATACTTTTGAATGGCGGGGTTTTACTTTTGAAATAATAGACATGGACGGGCAGCGAATTGATAAAGTGCTGGTGCAGATTTCTGATGAGATAAGAGAAGAGATGGACTGAGTAATTGAAAATTTCTCTGGCTAATTATTATAACTCAACTTTTTTATTAGTTCCACCGGCAATTTTGGTAAATTTTTTCGTTCAATCAAAAAGGTAGAAAGCCCTGCAATATCTTTAAATATGTAATGACTGTTTAAAGCGCCTTCCAGGTAACCACGACCACTTGTATTGCCTGTGCCCATGCGCATTCCGATCATTCGTCTTACCATATCGATGTGTTTATGGCGCCAGTTGGCCATTTGATTGTCTATTTCAATTAATGCATCTAATATTTGATAAGAAGTTTGAAAAACCGGAAAATCCCGGTACAGCATAATGAATAAGGCCGCACGCATAGCCTTTTCCGTTAGTAATGATTTTTCGGATAGATTTTCATTAGTAATATTCTTTCTCTTTTCAAAGAAAATTATATCAAAATCATTTATACGATTTGCTTCTTTTTCGTTTAGTCCCTCTTCATAAATATGCCTGTAGTCATTCCAGAACGGATGAAGATTATTTTCACCGGGAAATTGATGTTGATAATTTTCCCATAAGTCATTTTCAAAAAAAGGCATTCTTTCCAGCCATTTCTTAATAAGAGATATA
>CBIGQT010000579.1:0-2615 GCA_966191655.1 uncultured Ginsengibacter sp. | reverse complement strand
TGCAATTTTACAATAATAACAGGAAGCGAATCCATCGCCACTATACATTTGCCTACTGGCAGTGCAGCATATAGCTTTCCCTGCCAGTTAATATTTTTGAAATAAATTAATACAGTTGAATCATTTTGCGGACTCAGGCTATCTATTGCCGCACTGTCTATATTCCATTGGGCAATACCACCACAGGAAGGATTTTTATAAACTGTAAATAGAACAGGAGCCTGGTTGCCGCAAAAAGGGGGGTTATGTATTTTTATACTATCACAATAATTGGTTTGCTTGCAGGGATCTGCATTCAAAACCTGTAATGTATCATTTTCGATAAAATTGTAATTAACAGGCTGAACTTTTTTATTTTTATTATTATCGAGATAAGCATAAGCAGAATCTTCAATGATGTGTAAGGGCAAAAATTGTAATAAGAAAATTTGTTTACCAAGACAGGCTGATGATGTATCGCTATTATGCATCTTTCTAAATTCAATGAAACTGTTAGATCCTCCCTTAAAATAAGACTGTGTAAAAATATAGCCATTGTCTTTGGTAAGCCTAAAACTGCCGGGATCCGTTAAGGCTATATTACTATAAGCTACTTGCCGCTGATTTAAAAACTGTTCATTTGCAAAAGCTCCAAAATATAAGGTTGAATTGAGGCGGTTTATATATTCAAAAAGAGAAATAAGACCTTTCCCATCTTCATTAAATGCCAGGTTATCGTTGTAATAATTAGTATGTAAAGGAGAACTAATGGTATATGATCTTATTAAATTATAGGACGCATCAAATTCTACTACGCCAAAATGATCGGTAACAGGTGTTGTATTAGTAAAATCTGAGAAGAGTTTACCCGAAATTATAAAGTGACCGTTAGTTAATCTTGAACATTGGTTATAATAATATGTAAACGTCTTATTGAATTCTTCATTTTTATCAGTATAGTTTGGCCTGAAGAAACGCTTTGTAAGCAGGTTCCCTGTATTATAATCCAATGTAAGAAAATGTATTGCGGCAGGTATAACAGGGTTATCAGAACCATGGCTTACGCCTACCTCGAGTATCTTACCATTTTCAAAGTATACTGCAAGTCCTTCCGCGCCTTCCAGATATCCTGTGTTGCCATAATTAGCATCCCATATAACGTTGCCGGATTTATCCAACCGGATAATAGTTGCTGCCTGGTCTTCAATACCATTGCTTTCTGTTGTTCCGCATAAAAGCAGATCGCCGTTCAAGCCTTCCGCCACGCTTCTCACATTAATAGAAATTTGCGGATACGTATTTACCAAAGTTGTATGTAGACCTTTTTGCCAAATAGTATTGCCGTCTTTGTCAAGCCTGTAAATAATTGTATTGCTATTATTAAATACTGAAGTAGTGTCTATGCTGCCAACACAGATAATGTCTTTATTAGAAAGTTCAAAAGCATTGTACATAAAAAAAGTAAAAAATGAAACGGGGCCGGGATCATCGAACTGTTTTATCCAGGTTACATTACCAAGCTCATCTGCTTTAATCAATAAGGCATACCCGCTTTTTATAAAAGCGGGCTTCGTTGTGTCATACAATAACGCTGAAATCAGGATGCCGTCATCTGCTGTAGGCACCATTTTTTGAACATATATCCAGGTGCCAATGGTACTCAAAAGGCGAACAAAAGATGTATCCTTACAAACAATTGCGTTTTGGGGCCTTTCATTTTCCTGTCCATTTAAAGGACGGCGAGGTAAGGTCTTATTTATTGTTCTATTTGCAAAGGCTTTAAGTGAATCAGGAGTAAGTAGTTGTACAACAGATAATTTTTTGTTTTGATTAGGAGATTTATTTATCCTATCAAAAGAAGGATAGATAGCCCGGTATTGATGGGCATCTGTATGAATCTCATGAATATATTTTTGCCGGAAGTTTGCATCATTAATTTGAGCAAATGAAGTGAAATGCCATATAACAAAAAATACAAGTACACAAGCAATCTTCATTGCATAAATTTAAGATTTTCTATGCTTCAGCGGTACAAATCGTACGGTATTTTGACGGGAAGCATTTTGTTAAAAAAAAGAAATTTATTTAGTGAATTTATAAAAACAGTTAAACTATTTATGTTATATATCCATTCAAAAAGTCTCGCCATTGGAGATTTTCAAAAATGACTATAATTCGATTAGCGTTAATAAAGGACTATTGTCAATATGTAAATTATTTCAAGCTATATGTAGAAAGGCCGGAAGAATCCGGCCCTGTCTATATATCTAGAAACCAAAAGAATTTATATTGTTATATAATGACGTTAGCAATAAGAGTAGCATAGTGTTTAGATATCATCACATCATCTGAAGTAAAAAACCTGTAAGCGCTACATCGCAAACGTTGTATAAGTAGCCATTCACTTTAATCAGGTCACTGATGTTCAGCATGATCAGGAATTTCCGGCATAATGTATCCAAATAATCCATCTGACTCATCTTTAGGTCCTGCTGCAAAAAAGAGCCAGTCTGGATTAACACTTGTTGCAGTGGCAGGCGCAAAGGATAACCCCCATAACCCATCAATTTCAATAGGTTTGCCTTCACTGCGAAGCTGCCCCAGGAAAAAACCACTTTCGTTATAAGCATTGATAC
>CBIGQT010000578.1:0-2620 GCA_966191655.1 uncultured Ginsengibacter sp. | reverse complement strand
AATATGTTTGTGGATGCCGCAGCCAAGGGTAAGCTCGACCTGTCGCAGGTAGCCAATTATACAAAATTAGAAAAAGGTACGAGCATTGCCGGGTTGTTAAATGCCGACGTGAGCATTAAGGGTAATGTAAATGATTTGGAAAAACAGCAATATCAAAATTTTTATGCTGCAGGCACTGTTGGCCTGGATCATTTTAATTATACGTCCGCCGATTATCCAACCGGCATAATGATAAATACAGTCAATACCCGGTTTACGCCTGAAAAAATAGAAGTGTCTGACCTGAGCGGCCAATATCTAAAATCAAATTTTACCGGCAGCGGCCAAATCAATAACCTGCTGAATTATCTGTTCAAAGGAAAACCCCTGAGCGCTGATCTTACTTTAGATGCTGATAAAATAAATCTTAATGACTGGATGGGTGTGTCTGAAGACACTACTGCCACAGGCCCTGCTGCTGCGCCTTTTGTAGTGCCAGCCAACCTGGATGTTGTTTTAAATACAAAAGTAGATCAGTTGCATTATGATAAGATTGACATAAACAATTTAACCGGCTCGCTGAAGGTGCAGGATGAAAAGGTACAATTGAATAATATCCACGGCGATGCACTGGATGGATCTATAACTATTAATGGTTCTTATAGCACCAAAGAAAATAAAGAAAAACCCGCTATAGCTATGAGTTATAACGTGGATAAAGTAGATATTCAAAAAACATTTTACGCTTTTAATACTGTGCAGAAGCTGATGCCGATAGGAAAGTTTTTAGCAGGAAAATTAACATCGGCCTTAACGGCAAATGGAAAACTGGGCGACGATATGAGTATAGATATGAACACGCTTTCGGGTAACGGAAATTTGTTTTTAATAGAAGGCTTTTTAAGCAAGTTTGCCCCGCTTGATAAAATTGCTTCTACATTGAACGTAACACAACTGCAACAAATTTCTTTGAAAGATGTGAAAGCATATTTTGAATTTTCTAACGGAAAAGTTTTGGTGAAACCATTTACCGTAAAAGTAAACGATATTGAAATGGAGATCGGCGGATTGCAGGGTTTTGATGAAAGTTTGGATTATACCATCAACCTGAAACTACCAAGAGCATTGATGGGTACGCAGGGAAACCAGTTGGTGAATAACCTGGCAACGGCAGTAAGTGCCAAAGGCATTCCGGTGAACGTAGGAGAAACGGTGAATCTTAAATTGGACATGGGCGGTACTGTTAAGAACCCTACTATCAAAGTAGATCTAAAGCAAACTGGTGAAACACTGGCTGCTCAAATGGAGCAGCAGGTAAAGGAATTTGCGCAAGCTAAAATTGACAGCGCCAAAACAGCAGCAAGAGATACACTAAATTCCATTAAAAAACAATTGGGGGATGCAGCCAAAGAAGAGCTGACTAAAAAATTGTTTGGGGCAAAAGATACAACTACTCTTGCAGACAGCACCTCAACCTTAAAAAATTCCACTCAAAAAACACAGGAATCCGTTAAAGGATTGCTCAATAGTATTATAAAGAAGAAACCAAAAGATACAACCCAACAAAATAAAGCATCAGTGCAATAGGTGACTTAAAACTAATGCGGGTTTTATTTATGCTACAACGGATTATACCCAACGTAACCTAACGAGAGACATGCTGAGAATGAAATATAATAATTCTGCACAACCATGATAGTATTGCATACTAATGCACAACTAACAAGTGCAAGAAATAATCTATTTAATATTATTCATAACGGGAAAAAAATTTCCTGCTCTGTATTACTAAACTTAACTAATTAGTTTATCTTACACATAATATTGGAATACTTTTCTTTCCTTCCCATTTGAAGAAATCGCTGACTTTTTATTTATTTAAAAGCAATAGCCTTTCCTGAGATTTGAAACAGGTATATGTTATATCTATGCATTTATTTCGCGAAGTTTATTGAATTAATTGTTTATGTAAAAAATTTCTAATTATAAAAAATACAATTATGCCAACAGTAGTTATTCGACACAAAGTAGGTGATTTTGATACGTGGATTAAAGGCCACCAGGACAGGGTAGAATTATTTGGACCTGCAATATCAGGCTTTCAAACATTCCAGGATGTGGATGATCCAAAATCAGTTGTATTGGTATTGGAAGTAACAGATATGGATAAACTAAATGCTATGATGCAGGATCCAAAGGTTCAGGAAAAGAAAGAGCAACACACAGTTATAGAACCTCTCGTTATTTCAATGCCTGTGGCTGTATAGTTATAATTTGTAACTATACATTTATTAATGCTTACCTCTAGTTATATGTTTGAATTCCATTAGCGAAGAGAACCCGGCGGTAAATTAAATATAATTTTCGTTTTTTATCGTATGCCACCCTGCCTGGCGTAAGAATGAGGCTTAGCTTTAGCGTAGCTTCTTGTGCCTGCTAAAAAATTTTTAAATTTTAATTCCTCGACCTCAAAATTTATACTGGCACAAGAACCTAACGCACAATCCCACACATCATTCTTGCGCTATCCACTGGAAAAAAAATAAAACTGCACGGCAAAAGTAATTCCCCTCCGGCACAAAGCCATGATGGTTGTGCAAAAGCAATTTGACCGTACCCATTTTTAGGGTTTTTTAAAAGA
>CBIGQT010000577.1:0-2628 GCA_966191655.1 uncultured Ginsengibacter sp. | reverse complement strand
TCAGGATTAAAATCAACATGCAATGTATTAGGTCCGGGGAAAGGCTTTGTATCAATATCATATTGCAGCTTGATAGTATCTCCACTAATGAGTGGTTTCTGCCTTGGTAGCGGAAGAACATGAGTAACATTGTTATTATCTATCACCTCAATTCTTACTTTTATACTATCAAATGCAGTGGGGCTTATATTTTTAAATGCAATTCCAAAGTGTAAGATGTCTCCCTGTTCAAGTGAGTCAGTTGATAAAAAATACAAGTTTGGCGTAAG
Source organism: uncultured Ginsengibacter sp. (assembly GCA_966191655.1). Taxonomy (GTDB): domain Bacteria; phylum Bacteroidota; class Bacteroidia; order Chitinophagales; family Chitinophagaceae; genus Ginsengibacter. Next base: position 2,359 of record CBIGQT010000577.1, on the reverse strand, counting down.
CGCTCCTTCAGGTGCAGAATTAAAATTTAATCTCCAGTAAGAAAGTTGATATGGTGTTAGCTTCACACTGTCTTCATTGCGCATTTTTAGTTGAATAAACGGATATTTCGATGCGCTTACGGATGAAATATCAACGTCCTGCATTGTTTTATCTACATTAAATAAGGTTGTTGAATTACCAAGACTATCAATACCAATGATTTCAACTTTAGGATTATCCGGAGAATTTGGCTCCAGGCTGGTGCCCCTCCAATGCATTTCTTTCCATAAAGTGGCCGGGCCAAATTTTGGAGAAATAATATATCCTAAACTATCAGGATTATTAAAACTATGGCTAAGGGTTATTTTATCATATATATCTTTTGAAAAAACAAAATTTGGTATGAAGCCGGGATTGTTTTTTTGGTACATAAAAATAAATGCCCTCGGCTTATAGAAAGAATCAATTAAAACAAAGCCCTGAGATAGCAACTTGTGATAAAGTGAATTGTTAGGGCCATAAGTTGCCGTATCTGCTTGCCAGTCGGCAGCATACGTGTTACTTGCAGGGTCAGTGCCTGAAATATTTCTGGCGATAACAATATAATTATCAGGAATCATGTCAAGAAATTTCACTGCACTATCTCGTTTGGCCTGACTAAGAATATTAAATTGGAAATTTGCCAGCCTGCCGCTTCCACACACGGCCTCACTTCCATAGAGGCCCGACGGACCGCCTAATACATTCAGCCACGGTTTCAAACTTATAGGATCAAGTACCGTAAAAATAATACCGGATACACCACAAACACTTTGCACAACCAATGCGCCATTTATGTCTAACGCATAATCAGAGCCCAGGCTGGCAGCGGTGGGATATACCCCGGCCTTATCGGTAATAACATTGGTTACGGATGTATAATCCCATTGCCGTGCACTATCCAAAATAATATTTTGTGTATCAGAATAAAGATGTTGATAATAATGAGATTGATTAGACCCAACAGAACTATTAGCGAGATATATAAAGGATGGATCATTCCAATGATAGTCAGAAGGAAGGCCCGAAGCGGGTTTAATGGAAACACGCCAATAATAAACCGTGCTGTCTTTATAGCTAAAACCCGGATCAAATTCTATAACGCCACCCGGGGAATTTACCGTTCTGCTCACTTTAACTGAAGAATTAAAAAGTAAAGTGGTATCCATCTCCATTATATAATTTTGAGGGGGGCTCAAGGGGTCTGATGTGGAGGCGTATAATTTTTGATTGCCAACATTCACGATCGCAAAATTATAAGGATAGGACGGTGTTGCCTCGTCCTGGTATATATAGACTTCTCTTGTTATAGAGTTATTATTTTCTGATAATTCACTGACGTCATTATCTGCGTCTATGGTTACCGTTATTTTATTCAGCCCTTTATCTCTGCTTGAAATAATAGGAACTGAAATTTGTATAGAATCTGCGTATCTTATGCCGGCTATTCTTTTGCGAAAAATAACTTCGGTAACTCCATTAGGATATGTTCTTTTTACTTCAAAAAATATTGAATCGCTAATTGCTTTTCCAATATTATATGCTTTGGCATATAGCTCAAAACTACTTTCTGCAACCGAAATAAAAGCCGGATTTACTTTTACCTGCGGGTCTTCTATAACATAATCCGGCTTTGCCTGAGGGTTTATTTTTAACGCAGGATCACCGTGCAGGTTTAATTCCTCCATATTAATTCTTGTTAGGAAATCCAATGAATTGTTAGCGCCGCCTAAAACTGTTATAACACTCCTGATATCATTACCAATAGTATTGCCATAGTTACTTAACCCAATCTGCTTGTAAAGACTGGTATCATAATGAAAAAGATAAGGAGGCACCCCCAGGTGAGAACTCGCAAGAAAGCCAATGCTTCCGCCTTCATTTGCAAGTACAAATTTTTCGGAAATGGATAAATTATTTTGGGTTATTCTCGTGGAATCGTATATATAATTGTTTCCTGCCGTACAGCCACTAACACAGAAAAATGGATATCTTCCCTGGTTATGATAAGTGGAAGGGTCACTTAAATTAAACTCAAGTGTATTGGCAGATGAGTGACCAAAGTAAGACAAAATGCTTATGCCTTCATTAAATAATTGTTCAATACGCTGGCCGGAAATTAATTGAACAGCAGTATTAGTAGTCTTAGCGAAGGTTTCTACTTTGGCTCCATATAATGTATCTACAATAATGTTTTTATATTGACTCATATAAAACGTAAAAAGATCACTTTCCGAACTGTCTTTACCCCCAATTACATGCACCACATTTTTCATCCACAATTTGCTGTCAAGTGTTTGATTTGTTGACGCTTCTGCATTTTCATATTCTTTTACCTTT
>CBIGQT010000576.1:0-2636 GCA_966191655.1 uncultured Ginsengibacter sp. | reverse complement strand
TTGAAGTAAATTGCCAACCTCGGTTTGGGAATTTGCATTAAATAGATTTTGCAGAAAATTTAGTTCAACTAAATACTGAATGATTTTATTATGGATGAAATAAATAAAAAAAGGATTGCAGTTTTTGGATCTACTGGCTCAATTGGCACGCAGGCACTGGAAGTAATTGAAGCCAATCCTGATTTATTTGAAGTTGAAATATTAACCGCCCAAACAAATGATACACTTCTTATAGAGCAGGCAATAAAGCACAAACCTAATGCTGTAGTTATTGGCGACGAGAAGAAATATGAGGTGGTAAAATCTGCACTCAGTTCAAAAGATATCAAGGTTTTCGCCGGATCAAACGCTCTTGAAGAAGTAGCTGATTTTGATACTTATGATATGATGCTTGCCGGTATTGTGGGTTTTGCAGGATTAATACCCACTTTGAAAGCAATTGAAAAAGGTAAAGCAATAGCACTGGCAAATAAAGAGACTCTGGTTGTAGCCGGAGATATTGTGATGCAAAAAGCATTAGAAAAAAGAGTGCCGATAATTCCTGTTGACAGTGAGCATTCTGCAATTTTCCAGTGCCTCGTTGGAGAAACAAGAAACAAAATTGAAAGGGTTATTTTAACGGCAAGTGGCGGACCTTTTCTGGGAAAAAAGCCTAACTTTTTGGTGAATGTAAAAAAACATCATGCATTGCAACATCCAAACTGGAATATGGGAGCCAAGATTACTATTGACTCTGCAACGCTTATGAATAAAGGGCTTGAGATGATTGAAGCCAAATGGCTTTTTAATCTTTTGCCGGAACAGATACAAGTGGTTATTCATCCGCAAAGTATAGTACACAGCATGGTTGAGTTTGAAGACGGAAGCATAAAAGCTCAAATGGGCTTGCCGGACATGAAACTCCCCATACAATATGCTCTTGCTTTTCCGTATCGTCTTCCCAATAAGAATCCAAAAACTGATTTTAAAAAGATAACCAACCTGGGTTTTGAAGAGCCGGACGTAAAAACTTTCAGAAATATTGTTTTGGCAAGAGCAGCTTTGGAAAAGGGAGGCAATTTGCCCAGCATTTTAAATGCTGCAAACGAAATCGCTGTATGGGCATTTCTCAATAATCGCATTGGGTTTCTTGATATTACCGCTGTTGTTGAAAAAACAATGGAGAAAATAAATTATATAGAAAAGCCAAATCTTGCAGATTATTTTGAAAGCGATGGAGAGGCTCGTAATTTCGCAGCCTCATTAATAAATTTGTAAAGCCCCCGACCCCGAAGGATGAAGAAAAATATTTATCAATTTGAGTAAATTCAAGAAATTGTTTTTAAACATTTACCAAACATCAAACATCAAACACCGTACATCATACATTCTATGACATTATTATCAATTAACTGGCCGCAGGTTGGTTTGCAGGTGGGATACCTTCTTTTTTCTCTATCAATTCTTGTTATTCTTCATGAATTCGGGCACTTCATAACTGCTAAATGGTTTAAATGCAGGGTTGAAAAATTCTATCTATTTTTTGATCCCTGGTTTTCATTAGTAAAGAAAAAAATAGGTGATACGGTTTATGGAATAGGATGGCTTCCCCTGGGCGGTTATGTAAAAATTTCAGGGATGGTTGATGAGAGCATGGATAAAGAACAAATGAAGCAACCTCCGCAGCCGTGGGAGTTTCGTAGCAAGCCCGCCTGGCAAAGGCTCATTATAATGCTGGGTGGTGTAACAATGAATATATTGTTTGCGTTTTTTCTTTATGCAATGATCTTATATAAATGGGGCGATACAAAATTGCCCATGGTAAATGTAAAAAACGGAATATGGATTACTGATAGCATATTATCAAAAGCAGGGCTTCAAAATGGCGATAAAGTGGAAGCTGTAAACGGAGAGCCGGTAACTTATTTTGATGATCTGCCTTTGAAAATAATCCTCGGGAAACAAATTACTGTATCCCGGGATGGGAAAGAGCAAACTATTATGGTGCCAACTGATATAATGGGACAGTTATCTGAAAAAAAGGGCAAACGTTCTTCACTGCTAATGCCAAGAACACCACTGATAGTAGGAGCTTATGATTCAAAAGACACCAGTAATGGTAAAAGAGCAGGGCTTAAAGGCTTTGATAAAATTGTGGCAGTGGATAGCAATAAGATTAACTATTTTGATGAACTCGCAGATTATTTGCAGAAGAAAAAAAGTGATTCTGTATTGCTTTCGGTTTTGAGAGACGGCCAGCCAATTCAGGTAAAAGCATTAGTTAATATGGATGGCAAAATAGGAATAAACATCTTAGGCCAGGATGAATATGATAGTCTCGGTATTTTTAAACTTGAAACAAAAAAATTCGGTTTTTTCGCTTCTTTTCCGGCAGGTATACAAAAAGCAAGACAAAAACTTGACGACTATATTCAGTCATTTAAGCAAATTTTTCATCCCGAAACAGGCGCTTATAAAGGGCTTACGGGCTTTAAAGGGATGGCATCTATTTTCCCGGATAGTGGATGGAACTGGCAGGCATTTTGGAATATTACTGCATTCTTCTCAATTATATTAGCCTTCATGAACTTACTGCCAATACCAGCGTTGGACGGCGGCCATGTTTTGTTTACTTTAATTGAAATGATTTCCGGCCG
>CBIGQT010000575.1:0-2639 GCA_966191655.1 uncultured Ginsengibacter sp. | reverse complement strand
TCTTTAAAACTTTTCTTATGTCATCATCACCAATAATAGTTGCTACGCATTTTGTTTCAGCCTTATTTTTCTTGGCCAGGTGATTGGCAATTTTTGCAAGCGTTTTGGTAGGAGCAATGCCCACCGAAACAGAAACGCCCGTCCATTGTTCCACAATTTCCCTCATCTGCAAGGCGTATTCATTCAAAAGATTTTCTTCAATCATACTTACGTCCAAAAAACATTCATCAACAGAATATACTTCTACCTTTTTTTCTCCAACCATCATTTTTAAAGTATCCATTACACGACGACTCATATCTCCATATAAATTATAGTTGGATGAAAACGTTGCCACCTTATGTTTTTCAATCAATGGCTTGGCTTTAAAATACGGGCCGGCCATTTCAACGCCCAAGACTTTTGCTTCATCACTTCGCGAAATGATGCACCCATCGTTGTTGCTTAATACAACCACGGGCCTGTTCTTCAGGTCAGGACGAAACACCCTTTCACACGAACAATAAAAACTGTTGCAATCAACAATTGCTTTCATGTGTTTGATTTTACGGTGTATGAATCACATAAGTTACCACTCCCCAAATCGCAAAATCCTCACAGGTACTATCAATTTGTATCGGCGATAATTTATTCGAATCGGTTATTAATCTCATATTATTATTCGTTTTCTCAAAACGCCTTATCAGCATGTCACCATTTAAAATGGCAATAATTACTTTACCGTTAGTTGCTTTAACGGAGCGGTCAACAATCGCCACATCTCCTTTATGAATTCCTGCTTCTTTCATCGCATCGCTGCTTACCCGCATAAAAAAAGTTGCGGGTTTATTTCGGATTAATTCTTCATTTAAATCAATGCCGCGTTCCATATAATCATCCGCGGCAGCGCCGAAACCGGTAGCGTTTGCAGAATGAATATCCATTTGTGTTAATGCCTTGCTTCCTGCATACCTGGCAGAAAAAATTCTTTCCCGTTCCATAAAAATTATTTGGTGATTTACTAAAATATTTAGTAAATTTATGCTAAAATAATTATTAGAAAAATAAAATTTTTATGAAAACAGACTATTCCTTGTCCCACCCTGTGATACAACAGATATATGGTTACGATCTTTACGAATACTTATTGGTAGCGCATCCTGATACTATCGTAAATGAAAAAGTTATAGCGGAAAAGCAACTCTTTTATAATGAATACAAAGAGAAGGTCTCGGTGAAAACACAACCGCATATTACTATAGCCAATTTTCTCGCTAAAGAATCAATGGAAGAAACATTGATTCGATGGATACAACGAATTTGCTCACAACAGCAAAGCTTCACGGTAACATTAAATAATTTTAGCGGCTTTCCGCCGCATACCATTTATCTGCGGGTACAAAATGACGAACCATTTAAAAAATTAGCAAAAGACCTAAGGGTATTGAACACCTACGTAAGCTCCTGTTCGTGCCCGCCTGTCAAAATAATTTCCAAACCCCATTTGAGTATCGCCAGAAGGCTCCCCGAAGATGTTTACTTCAAGGCATTAACACAATATGCACATAAGTCTTTTCATGAATCATTTGTGGTAAAAGAATTGCTGTTGCTTAAAAGAAAGCACCAGTATGACGTATGTAAACGCCTTAATGTATTTGGTCTGCCACCCGGGGCAAATACACTATTTAATTAATTAAAAATTTTCACCTATGGATACAAAATCATTAATACAGATTCCCGGATATAACTACAACGAGTACCTGCTGATTCTAAATCCGCCTGAAGTATTACGTAATAAGATTACAGAAGCAAAGAAAAATTTTTATGAAAAATATAAAGCTGAAAATGCATTGTGGGGTAAGCCTCATCTTACGCTTGTAAATTTTGTGCAGTTCGAAATGCTGGAGGAAAGGCTGGTAAGCCGCCTGAAAACTATCGGTATGGGTTATACGCCTTTTAAAGTAGAACTTAGAGACTTTGGAAGCTTTCCAGGTCACACTATATTTATTAATGTCGATTCAAAATTGCAGGTAAAAAATCTTACCAGGGAGCTAAGGCAGGCACAAAAATTAATGACATTAAATAAAGATAACAAGCCGCATTTTATTGATGATCCTCACATAACAGTTGCAAGAAAATTATTGCCCTGGCAATATGAAAAGGGCTGGCTGGATTATAGTCACCGGCATTTCACAGGTCAATTTATCGCTGATGGTATGTTATTAATTAAACGAAGGGTTGGCGAAAGACCTTACCAGATTGTGCAACGATTCGGGTTTATGAACTTACCGGTAACAACAAAACAGGGAGATTTATTTATGTAAGCAATCCTGGCTTTATTAAAAATTGAAAGGCATTTTATGTCTAAGGGGATTTTATTCCTCAAACTATTCATTGCATTTGTCTTATCACCATCAAAAAATATTTTTATGTCAACCCAATTAAAACAAGATCATTTTAAAGTTGCTGCGCAGCAGAAAGAAGAAGGCGATCAATACTTAGCCGGGCGTGGCGCACAATTCAATACAAAAAATAAATTCCTGAAAGACCAGCAGGTAAAGGAACACGTTGAGGCTATTGATGACTGGGAAGTCACCAATGTAAAAACACAATACATAGAGCAGCAGGTAAAAAGTATTGTAAACAAAGTGGAAAGCCCT
>CBIGQT010000574.1:0-2654 GCA_966191655.1 uncultured Ginsengibacter sp. | reverse complement strand
CACAAAATAGCTTCTGCAACATAAAAAATTATGGCGCAAAGGGTGATGGTAAGACGCTTGATTCAAAAGCCATCAATAAAGCTATTAATGCGGCAGTTAAAGCAGGTGGCGGCACGGTTTATTTTCCTCCGGGAAATTATTTGTCGGGTTCTATTCATCTTCAAAATTATATTACATTATATATTGATAATGGCGCAACAATTATGGCAGCACCCGTTACTGCTACAAATGATTATGATGAAGAAGAACCGGGCACGGATAATAAATATGAAGATGATGGCCACAGGCACTGGCAAAATAGTTTAATCTGGGGCGATAGTTTACATGATATTGCTATCGTTGGACAGGGATTGATTAATGGAAAAAATTTATACAAAGATTGGGCACATGGAAATAAACAAAGTGCCAATAAAGCCATCGGCTTGGTGCGTTGCAGAAACGTGATTATAAAAGATATTTCTATTTTACATGGCGGCTGGTTTGGCATTCTTGCAACAGGTGTTGATAATCTTACGCTCGACAATATAAAGTTTGATACCAACCGTGATGGTGTTGATATTGACTGCTGTAAAAATGTGCGAGTATCAAACTGTCTCGTAAATTCTCCTTATGATGATGGCATTTGTTTGAAGAGTTCTTATGCTTTGGGATATGCAAGATCTACAGAAAATGTAACCATCACTAATTGCCAGGTAAGCGGTTATGATGAAGGCACTTTGTTAGACGGAACTTATCAGCGAAGCGATAATCCGAGGTATCACTTTTCGCCAACCGGAAGAATAAAATTTGGAACAGAATCAAACGGGGGCTTTAAAAATATTACTATATCAAATTGTGTGTTTGATTATTGCCGCGGCCTTGCATTGGAAAGTGTTGATGGTGCTTTGCTGGAAGATATAACGATTAATAATATTACTATGCGTGATGTAACAAATGATCCGATCTTCATTCGGCTCGGCGCACGTATGCGTGGGCCTGCCAATACGCCTGTGGGTGAAATAAGAAGGGTTATTATCAGCAATATTGTTTCTTATAATTCGGCAGGTAATTATGCTTGTACCATAAGCGGAATTCCCGGCCACAATGTTGAAGATATAACGCTAAGCAATATCAAAATGTATTTTAAAGGTGGCGGCAATAAATTATCTGTTGATACAATTCCGGAGAATGAAAAGAAATATCCTGAGCCTGGCATGTTTGGTGCAAATCCTGCGTATGGTATGTTTATTCGCCATGCAAAAAACATTAAACTGTCAGACATTGAATTTCATTTTTTGACTGATGATAATCGTCCTGCATTTTATTTGGATGATGTGAAAGGTATTTATATGTTTCATGTAGTGCCGCAGCAAAAAGAGGGAACAGCATCATTAGTTAAAAAAGATGTTTTTAACATAACGATTGAACAGAGCCCGGCTTTGAAAAATGATTAAATAAAAATAATGAAATCATCATGCGTAAGCATTTTGCTTATTGGTTGCATTTTTTTCAATGTATCAAAGTGCTGTAGTCAGGTTGTTTTTAATATAACATCATTTGGCGCTGTTAGCAATGGTAAAACTATTTGTACAAAAGCCTTGCAGAATACCGTTGACGCCTGTAATAAAAATGGAGGAGGTGATGTAATTATTCCTCCCGGAATTTTTATTATAGGAACTGTGCATCTCAAAAGCAACGTACACCTACATTTGACGGCTGGCGCTATTTTAAGAGGTAGCGCTAATCTCAATGACTACGAAGATTTTTATGCAGGTCCGCCTTACAATCATGTTCATAAAGGAATGTTGTTTACGGAAGATGCAGAGAATATTACTATTAATGGCGAAGGGCAGATAGATGGCAACGGCGATGTTTTTTTTGATTTGAATGCCGCAAAAAAATTAAGTTCAGATGACACAAAATACACACGGCAAAAAGATAATTTTCGCCATGTGGCCGAAGGTATAGGAGATGGCCCTGTAGTGCCTAAAGACCGGCCCTATCAAATGTTTGTATTTAGTAATTGCAAACGAATAACTATTAAAAATGTCCTCATAACCAAATCTCCTTTTTGGTGCATGCATTTTGCTGATTGCGATGCCGTGCATGTAAGCGGAATTCGCTTATGGAATAATTTACTGGCGCCTAACGCCGATGGCATAGACGTAACCAGTTGTAACAATGTAATCATTGATGGATGCGATATCCGCAGCGGGGATGATGCCATTGCCATCGTTGGATACAATCATCATTTTGAAATTCCGGGCTTTAAACATTTATTGCATCCGTCAGGAAATATTATTGTAAGTGATTGCAATCTTCAATCTTATTCAAGCGGTATCCGCATAGGTTTTTTGGATCAGAATTCCGTAAAAAATATTCATGTAAGCAATGTAAATATTACCAATTCTACGAGAGGCATTGGTATTTTTTTAAGAGACCAGGGCTCGCTGGAAAACATCACTTTTTCAAATATTAATATTGAAACGCATTTGCGAACCGGCGACTGGTGGGGCAATGGTGAACCCATTCATATTTCCGCGGTAAGAGGAAAAGATTCTGTAAAATTGGGCCAGATAAAACATGTATTGTTTGAAAATATTATTTGCAGGGGCGAAGATGGAATATTGGTTTATGGAAGTAATGAAAGCATACTGGAAGATATTTCTTTTAAT
>CBIGQT010000573.1:0-2656 GCA_966191655.1 uncultured Ginsengibacter sp. | reverse complement strand
TACACCAACTAAATAAGGATAATTCCATGCAGATATATTACAGATAACTCCTAATGGCTCATAAGAAATTTTTTCTTCCAGCCCTTCTTCAATATGCATTGTTTCATCCGATAAATATTTTTCAGCATTCTCTGTAAGCCATTTTATTCGGTTTATAGCGCCATTAATTTCATTACGGGATTGTTGCAAGGGTTTGCCTACTTCGCTGGTAAGTATCAATGCAAGATGTTCTATATTTTCTTTTAGAAGAAGAGAAAATTGCTGCAATACTTTATTACGTTCTGCCAATGAAACTTTTTGCCAGCCTGGTTGCGCAACCTGTAATAACTTAAATTTTTTATCTATGCTTTTTTTAGAATCTTCTTCCACTTCCCTGATAATTTCTTCGGTTGCAGGGTTAATAATTTTCATAATTAGTTATTAAAGAGTTTCTCTAACGGCATTTAAAAAACTATGCCTGATATTTTTTGTAAATATGCTTTCCTGTTTTGTCATTCTTTCAGGATGCCATTGTATCAGCATGAGGTATGATTTTCCTGCAGGCTCTCTCCTTTCCATTCCCTCAACAACTCCGTCCGGTGACAATGCATTTACTACAAGCCCATAGCCAGGCATATCAACACTTTGATGGTGAGCGCTGTTTATTGTTCCTTTTTCTTCCCCTATAATTTTATATAATGTTGAATTAGTATCTATATTAATTAAATGCTCCCTGTCATTCCCTTCCACAAATTTTCCATGATTATATTTTCCAAATGCAGGTATATCGGGAACCAAAGTTCCACCGAAGTAAACATTCACAAATTGAAGCCCTCTGCATATACCCAGTAAAGGTTTTTGATTTACTTCGGTATGCTGAATTATTTTCCATTCAAATTCATCTCTCTTTTCATCAATATCCTTTGGATCTACATAAACAAGAAAATCGGGTTGATTATACAATCTTGGATTGATATCATTTCCGCCAGATAATATAATTCCATTGCATTTTTCAATCTGATCAAAAGTATTATCGCGGTAACTAAGCTTTATAATTTCTACTCCCGGTTCGCTCCTGATCCAGTTTTCATAATTAAAATATTTAGAACCTTCACTTATTCCAATAACAATATTTTTCATTTTAGTATTTATTTGTGGACGACAATTATTTTTAGAAAGCGTTTAAATATAATTGTTTAAAGTCTGCCCTGGTAACAGGTTTTGGGTTATTAGGATGCGCAAAATCTGCAATGGCGAGATCTGCCAGCTTTTCAATATGTTCTTCTTTAACCCCAATATCTTTCAAATTATGCGGGATATTTATTTTATCATTTAACTGGTGCAAATATTCAATAACTCCTTCGCCGGTTTCATTTTTCAGTTCGAGTGTTCTTGCCATGCGTCTAAATTTTTGCTCAAAGCCTTCTATATTAAATTCCATACCATAAGGAATGTTTACTGCATTGGCTAAGCCATGATGCGTATCCAGCAAAGAAGATAATGGATGCGCCAATGAATGTACCACACCCAATCCCTTTTGAAAAGCAACGGCTCCCATCAACGAAGCTATCAACATTTTACTTCGGGATTCTATATCAGGATTGTTCACTGCTTTTTCCAATGACTGATCAATTAATGAAATTCCTTCCAACGCAATTCCGTCACACATAGGATGTGGCATCTTCGCAAGAAATGCTTCCATATTATGCGTTAACGCATCCATGCCGGTAGCTGCTGTAATAAATGGGGGTAGCTCCATCGTTAATAGAGGGTCAGCAAAAACAATTTTAGCCAATAATTTAGGAGAGAAAAGAATTTTCTTTTGATGAGTTACTTCATCCGAGATAATAGCGCTTCTCCCCACTTCACTGCCGGTACCTGCAGTTGTTGGTATCGTAATAAAATGAGGAACATCATTGGTTACATAAATATCTCCGCCAATAAGATCATCATATTTAAAAAGATCTTCCCGGTGATTTACCCGCAGCACAATTGCTCTTGCTACATCCAAAGCTGCGCCACCGCCGATTCCTATTATCGAATCACATTTCGTGTCATCATATACGTTAGTTCCGTTATAAACATCGGGCCTTATTGGGTTTTTATGAATATCACTAAATATTTCGGCCGGAATATTTTTCTTTTGAAGATCATTAATAATTTCTTTGAAAAAATCTAATTGCGCAACATTTGGATCAGTAACTATGAGCGGTTTTAATAAATTATTTTTTTTTAAATAATCTCCTAGTTCTTTACTTGATCCTGCTCCAAAACGAATAGTTGTGGGGAAATTATATTGATAAATTGTATTAAATGTCATTTAGGATTGTTTAGAAAATAATTTCATGCAAAGATACATAAGAAGCAAAGCTGCAAAAAAGCCCGTTGAAGCTTTTTATACGCAATGCCCTTGCGTAAGAAAGAATATTCCGTTATATTATTTCAAAATATCTTTTGTATTCCCAATCGGTAACTGCTTTAAGATGTTGTCTCCATTCCCATTCACGTGTCTGCACGAAATGTTCAACAAATTTTTCGCCCAATATTTCTTTTGCCACAGCAGATTGCTGCATCATTTGTTTTGCTTCATCTAATGTTTTGGGAAGTGTTCCGTTTGAATAATCTTTGTAGCCGTTTCCAACAGTAGCCGACTGTTTCAGTTTTAACTTATTTTTAA
>CBIGQT010000572.1:0-2660 GCA_966191655.1 uncultured Ginsengibacter sp. | reverse complement strand
TTAAGTAAAGCAGAGGAAGCAATAAAAAAAGATAATAAAATAAAATTGCTTTACCTGGAAACTCCTGCAAATCCTACCATTCAATGTGTGGATATTGATGAACTAACGAAGCTGGGTAAACGAAATAATTTAATGGTGGCCGTTGATAATACTTTCGCCACACCATATTTGCAACAACCATTTAAATACGGCGTTGATTATGTTTTTCATTCTACTACAAAATTTTTAAATGGTCACGGCACCGCTATTGGTGGCGCTTTGGTAGGAAAAGACATTGATTATATGGAAACAAGAATGACAAAAGTACACCGGCTGCTTGGGGGAAATAGTAACTCATTTGATGCTTTTTTATTAACACAGGGAATGAAAACACTGGAAGTGAGAATGGAACGTCATTGCCATAATGCAATGCTGGTAGCAAAATTTTTAGAACAAAACAATTCAGTTAGTAAAGTAAACTATCTTGGACTGGCTTCGCATCCCGATTATTCAACAGCAAATAAACAAATGTCTCATGCCGGCGCTATGCTAAGTTTTGAATTAAAAGATGGATTGCAGGCAGGGAAAAAATTTATAGACAAATTGCAAATGTGTGTAAGGGCAGTTTCTTTGGGAACCTGTGATACTTTATTATCTCATCCTGCATCAATGACACATTTTGGCATACCAAAGGAAAAAAGAGACAAATATGGAATCACTGACGGATTGGTACGAATGAGCGTTGGTATTGAAAATATTGATGATATTTTAAATGACCTTGACCAGGCATTGAAATAAAATATTATTACTTACTCCTAACAGATAATTCGGTTTATATGGGCAATATTATTATTAGAAAGGCTGTAAAGGAAGATTGTGGAAGACTAATGGAATTGATATATGAGCTGGCTGTTTTTGAGAAAGCGCCACAGGAAATGACCGTGACGTTAAATCATTTTGAAGAAAGTGGATTTGGTGAAAACCCTGTATGGTGGGCATTTGTAGCGGAAGTTGATGGAAGGGTAGAAGCATTTGCTCTTTATTATATCCGCTATTCAACATGGAAAGGCCAGCGAATGTACCTTGAAGATATTTTAGTAAGCGAGGAATTAAGAGGAAGGGGAATAGGCAAATTGTTATTTGATAAAATAATGGAAGAAGCGAAAGCAAAAAAAATGAATGGTATCGTTTGGCAGGTACTCGACTGGAACGAACCGGCAATTAATTTCTATAAAAAAAATGAGGGAGTCAATTTCGACGGAGGATGGTTGAATTGCTCCATAAACTTTTAAAACAAAATAATGTCCGAAAAAATAAAAATGGGAAGTGATGGTTTATTAATAGTTTCGGATAAACCGATAATACCATTTATTGAAGGAGATGGGATAGGTCCTGACATCTGGAAAGCAAGCGTTCGTGTTTTTGATGCAGCTGTTAAAAAAGCTTATGAGGGCAAAAGAAAGATTGAATGGATGGAAGTATTAGCGGGTGAAAAAGCGTTTAACCATAACGGTGAGTGGATGCCGCAGGCAACGATGGATGCTTTTAAAAATTACTGTGTGGCAATAAAAGGTCCGCTAACAACTCCCGTTGGTGGAGGCATTCGAAGCCTGAATGTAGCTTTACGGCAGGAACTTGATTTATATGTAAACCTCCGCCCCGTCCGATATTTCGAAGGAGTACCGTCTCCCATGTGGCAACCTGAAAAAGTTAACATGGTAATCTTCCGGGAAAACACGGAAGATATTTATGCCGGAATTGAATTTATGACCGGCACGCCTGAAGCGAAAAAATTATTAAAATTTCTGCAGGAAGAGTTAAATATAAAAAAGATACGTTTTCCTGAAACATCTTCATTTGGTATAAAGCCGGTAAGTAAAGAAGGCTCTGAAAGATTGATCCGTTCAGCCATACAATATGCCATTGCCAATAAATTGCCTTCTGTAACATTTGTACACAAAGGGAATATTATGAAGTTTACGGAAGGCGCATTTAAAAACTGGGGATATGAATTGGCCGCACGTGAATTTGCAAATGATGTTTACACATGGAACCAATGGGAAGCAACAAAAAAAGAAAGCGGTGAAGCAGTAGCCAATGAAGAAATGCGCATTGCAAAAATTGGCGGAAAAATTATAATTAAAGATGCCATTGCAGATAATTTTTTACAGCAGGCTTTACTGGCGCCGCAGGATTATTCAGTTATTGCAACTTTAAATTTGAATGGCGATTATATAAGCGATGCATTAGCTGCGCAGGTAGGTGGTATCGGCATTGCACCAGGAGCAAATATTAATTTTTTAACCGGCCATGCTGTGTTTGAAGCTACACATGGAACAGCGCCCAGGTTTGCTAATACCAATACGATGAATCCCTCTTCAGTAATTTTAAGTGGCGTAATGATGCTCGACTATATGAACTGGAAAGATGCAGGTGAGTTAATAACTAACGGTGTCGCTAAAACGATAAAAAATAAGAAAGTAACTATTGATTTTTATAACCTGATGAAAGATGCCACCTTGCTAAAGACAAGCGAGTTTGCAGATGAAGTAATAAAAAATCTGTAGACTTTTTTGTGTGTATGCATATAATTATATTTGTGTATAAAAATTTAAAAAGAAATGAGAACAAATATTGATATAGATGATGAGCTAATGAGCAAGGCGCTTAAGTATTCTAAA
>CBIGQT010000571.1:0-2663 GCA_966191655.1 uncultured Ginsengibacter sp. | reverse complement strand
ACGTACTAGATCTTCCTTTGAAAAAATATTACCCAACAAATGATTAGCAGCTACCACTACACCAGCTGCACTTGCGGCGCTGGAACCCAGGCCACTACCGGGTTTTATATGCTTCTCTATAATCAACTCAAAACCATAATTATTATCAAGCTCCGCCATCATTTCTAAAAGAGAAACACCTGCAACATTTTGCTCAGGGGTGGTAGGAAGATTAAAAACGTCATTATGCTGTATCCTTATTCCCGGTTGCTCACTGATACTTAATTTCATTACATCACAAGGATCATTTAATGCAAGCCCCAACACATCAAACCCGCAAACAAGATTGGCAATAGTAGCCGGAGCATGCACCTCCACGCACTTACCGATATACGGTTTCGGCAATTTTTCTTTTAACTCACCCGCCTGCATAAACGCTTTTCTTTTTAATATTTATTCCCAAATTCAATTTGACACTGCTGCCCTTATTATATCAGCAAAAACTCCTGAGGCTGTTACTTCAGCGCCGGCTCCTGCTCCTTTTATAACCAAAGGTTGTTCAGTATAACGATTAGTATAAAACAACACGGCATTATCTTTCCCATACAAATGATAAAAATCATGTTGCGGATCTATGTGTTGTAATCCTACAGCAGCTTTACCCTTTTCAAACCTGGCAACAAATTTTAATTTCTTTGCTGCTTCTTTTGCTTTTGATACCAATTTTAAAAAATGATCTTCATGCTTTTCCATTTCCTGATAAAAATTTTCTACAGTCCCTTTCATGCATGATTCAGGCATAAATGATTCGTTGCTGATATCCTCCATTTCTAATTTCTCCCCTGACTCTCTTGCCAATATCATTATCTTTCGCATTACATCAGTTCCGCTTAAATCTAATCTCGGATCTGGTTCTGTATAGCCTTCATCCTGAGCCTGCCTTACAACTTTTGCAAAGCTTGTTTCGCCGGTATAATTATTAAAAACAAAATTAAGTGTGCCACTTAATACGGCTTCTATCCTGTTTACATTGTCGCCGCTTCTCAGTAAATCGTTCAATGTACCGATAACGGGTAAGCCTGCTCCAACGTTGGTTTCAAATAAAAATAATGCATTAAATTCTCTTGCAAGGTCTTTTAATTTTTTGTAGTAATCGTACGATGAAGAGCAGGCAATTTTATTACAGGCAACTACTGATATGCTTTTTTGCAAATAGCCGGGATATGATTTTGCAATAGCATCATTGGCAGTTACGTCAACAAAAACAGAGTTTCGCAAATTCTTTTTTTGGATAGTTGAAATGAATTCGTCCATATCCATGGCTGCTGCATCCTGCAACAATTCATTCCATTTGGAAAGGTCAACTCCTTCATCATTAAACAACATTTTCCTGCTGTTGGCAACTGCGGCTATACGTACCTGTAAGCGAAGGTGTTCCTGCAGATGTTTTTGTTGCTGTTGTAATTGAGCAAGCAATTTACTTCCCACATTTCCTGTTCCACTTATAAAAAGATTGACCTGCTTATAAGTAGTTTCAAAAAATTCCTCGTGCAATACATTGATGGTTTTTTTTACATCGGCAACAGCTATTACGGCAGAAATATTTCTTTCAGATGAACCTTGTGCGATAGCTCTTACATTAACACCATTTCTTCCCATTACGCCAAACATCTTTCCGCTAATACCGGAGTGATTTTTCATATTATCGCCAACCAATGCAACTATCGCCAGACCTTTCTCTACCGCAAGAGGTTCTACTTTTTTTATTTCAATTTCATAAGCAAATGCGTCATCAACAACCTGCTTTGCCCTGTCAGCATTTGCCTCTTCAATACCTACACAAATAGAGTGTTCTGAAGAACTTTGTGTAATAAGAATCACATTAATTTTTTCATTTGACAAAGCCTCAAATAATCTTTTTGAAAAGCCGGGAATGCCCACCATGCCGCTTCCCTCAAGACTTATGAGTGAAAGATTGTTAATACTCGAAATTCCGCGAATGCTGTTGTCGTTCTTTTTAATTTCACTGTGTATCCATGTACCCGGATCGTTGGGAGCAAAAGTATTTTTAATAACTACCGGAATCCCTTTATTCATCAAGGGCTGAATGGTTGGCGGATAAATAACCTTTGCGCCAAAGTGAGAAAGTTCCATCGCTTCCTGGTATGAAATATTCTGAATAATCTTTGCATTAGAAACCAACCTCGGGTCAGCAGTCATCATACCCGAAACATCGGTCCATATTTCCACAACAGAAGCATTTACTGCGGCGCCAATAATTGCAGCAGTATAGTCGGACCCGCCTCTTCCTAACGTAGTAGTGTACCCGTTTTTATCTTTACCCGTAAAGCCGGGAATTACAATAACAGAACTATCAATTGTTGTTATGAAAGCGCTTATATTTTTATTGGTTGCGGCAAAATCGACATTGGCATTGCCAAAATCAGAATTGGTAGCAATTAGTTCTCTTGCATCTTTCCATGTATTGCTAATATGGAGCGATTTTAATTTAGCAGCGAACATTTGCGATGATATGAGCTCGCCATAACTCACAATAGAATCTTTGGTACGGAACGATAATTCTTTCAACAAAAAAACTCCGTTGCAGGTATCTTCAATTTCATTACAGCGCTTTTTAACCATACTCAATACACCGCTTTGCTGATCTAAAGGGATTAATTCTT
>CBIGQT010000570.1:0-2668 GCA_966191655.1 uncultured Ginsengibacter sp. | reverse complement strand
TTTGCATCGCCAAATCACGTGCTTCTTCACGTGGTAAGCCGCGGTAAAAAAGCGGCAACATCACATTTTGCAAAGCATCAGCGCGTGGTAATAGAAAAAAAGATTGAAACACAAAACCGATTTTTTGATTACGATTGTCCTGGTAAAAATTATTAACGATGATGAAATGCTTCCTGCTATAAAATTTAATCGATAGACTATTGAACAGATGACTGGAGTGAGGGAACAAAGAAACATACCTGAATAAAATGCCGCAAACGAAAATTGTTTCATGCAGAAATAAATGTGCCGTAAGTGAAAAAGAATATTATACATTAAACCTAAAGTGCATTACATCGCCATCATGTACAATATATTCCTTTCCTTCAATTCTTAATTTACCATTTTCACGGCAGGTAGCTTCAGAGCCATAATGGATAAAATCTGCATAAGAAATTACCTCTGCTTTTATAAATCCTTTTTCAAAATCCGTATGTATAACAGCCGCAGCCTGTGGCGCTTTCCAACCCTGGTGAATCGTCCAGGCACGTACTTCCTGAACCCCAGCGGTAAAATAAGTTGACAGATTCAGTAGTTTATAGGCAGAATGAATTAAACGGTCTAAGGCAGGTTCTTCCATTTTATATTCTTCCATAAACATTTGCTTGTCTTCCGGATTTTCAAATTCTGCTATTTGTGCTTCAATAGCATTAGTCATAATAATTACTTGCGCACCTTCGGCTTTTGCAGCTTTCACAAGTTCATCAGAATATTTATTACCGGTATGCATGGCGGCTTCATCTACATTGGCAACATATAGTACAGGCTTCTCCGTTAGTAAAAAATTATCAGCAATTACTGCTTTGTCTTCTTTGGATAAATTGAGTGAGAGAATATTTTTTCCTTTTTCCAATTGTGCTTTGCACTTAACCAATACTTCATATTCCTGTTTCACTTTTATATCTCCGGTCTTCAGCATTTTTTCAGTGCGTGATAATTTTTTTTCAACACTGTCAAGATCTTTCAACTGCAGTTCCGTCTCAATAATTTCTTTATCGCTTATCGGATTTATTGGTCCTTCATCCCTTAAAATATTTTCATCTTCAAAACATCTTACCACGTGAATAATAGCATCTACTTCGCGAATATTAGCAAGAAACTTATTTCCCAAACCTTCTCCTTTACTGGCGCCTTTTACCAAACCTGCTATATCAACAATCTCAATCTGTGTTGGAACAATGCGGTCTGGCTTTACAAGTGCTGCGAGCGCCTCCAATCTTGGATCAGGAACGTTCACCAGGCCCACGTTTGGTTCAATGGTGCAAAAGCGGTAGTTGCTTGCCTGAGCTTTTGCGCTATTGCTTACTGCATTAAACAAAGTTGATTTTCCTACATTGGGCAAGCCCACAATTCCTGCACGTAAAGGCATATTGATTTATATATTTTAACTGTTAACTTTTAGAAGCGAACAGTTTATTCAATGAAATTTTTTATTAAAAGGGTGCAAAGATAACTTTTTAAATATTTTACTTAATCCTATTTAATTATTTTTTCCAAAGATTTAATTATAAAAAAATGACCAACGTGCGTCAGTCATTAGTTATAAAAATTATGATTAGTCAATCAATTGTCTTCGCTGCTGGTTGTTTTTGTATAAGTTACCTTGTCTGTATGTATGCCGCTGCGGGAAGACCCTTTGCTTACAAGAGCAATAATAATTATTAAAAGAACTACACCTCCCACAACCCAAACCCATGGCTGAATAGTAGTTGTACTCACAGAAGTGCTGGAAGTAGTTTTCGATGCTGAGCTATCCTGCGCAAATAAGGTTTGCTGAATAAGGCTGAATATCATTAATGATAATAAAAAAACACCGCTCTGAAGGTTAAAAATTTTTTTCATGAGAATTTGTTTTAATTATATAACATTCAAAACAATTAATGTGCCACCTGTTGCGCAACGAGAAAACCCCTGGATTCAGGGTTTTCGTCTATAAATATTCAGAAAGATTAGGGTTAGTATTTACATTTCTTGTACAAAATTTAAAAATATTGGGTAGTTTATTGCCCTACACCCTGCATTCCGTTTTGAATACCTTCTTGTTCGCCTTTAAGATTTTTACGTTTGAATAGAGAAACATCCACCTTGCCAAAGCGATAACTAAAATTTAGTCTTACTATTTGAGGGTCTCTTCTGCGTTCATTCACTTGTGTGGAATAAACGGTCGGAGAAATGTCGGATCTGGAATGAGTGCGGGTGACTCTTGTTCTGAATATATCGTTCATGCTTAGGGAAAGCGATGCAGATTTATCTTTTAAAAAGTCTTTTTTGAAAGCGATATCAAATCCATATACAGGGTCTGTATATCCGTTAGCCAATGCTAAATTGCCGCCACCATAAAAATTGCCGCCACCGCCGCCACTGCGGTTAGGAGGCAAAATGGTTTTACTGGTATAATCCCCTGTGAACTGTATCGAATAGTTCTTGGGAAGTTTAAATGTATTATTGATTTTTCCAAACCAACTCACCAGTTGAGTGCTAAGGCCATTTTCAAGATTGCTTCCATCTAATTTTGAATTATATAGATTAACATTGGAGGTAAGCTGCCACCATTTGGCAATATTACTTACGGCCGTTACTTCAAGCCCATAAGCCACGGAACTGTTGGCATTTGCGTAAGAAGTGATAA
>CBIGQT010000569.1:0-2673 GCA_966191655.1 uncultured Ginsengibacter sp. | reverse complement strand
TCCAAACTTTTAATGCGATAATAATTCGTTCCTGCAACAGGAGCATTGTCCGTATACTGGTAATCGCTTTGGGCGATATTATTTGCAGCGATGGAACCTATTGATGAGAAATGAATTCCATCAGCTGAATGTTCCACTTCATATTTATTTATGTTGCTTTCATTTTCCACTTCCCATTTTATGATTACATCATCGTTTCGGCTGTAAGCATTTAGCGAAACAAAAGTAACCGGCAACAGGCTTTCGGAAGCAAGCTTTAATACAATCATGAACCTGTTTGCGGCGTATGACAGAGGATCAGGTGTAACTGAAAAATTAACAACGGTACTATCGGTTAAACTAACGGGGGTATTCGTCTTTAAAAAAAGATCCATCAAAAAAGCTTTCAGTTCCCTGTTCATATTTCCGGGCACAAATATCAGCTTGTAATCCTGTTGCTTCAGGTTGTGCATATCATAAAAGATAGAGTCCTGCTGCGTTACGGGGGGCCGTGCTTCTACCGAAAGAATTTCATTGTTTCTTTGTAAGCCAAAGTTCTCTCCCGCATTTGCAGGTTTTATTGCATCGTCAGCATCCACATTTTTTGAAAAAGCATTACTAAAAGAAACTGCATTTCCATCCGCCATGTTACCTTTTGACGTATATAGATAGGAGAAAAATAATTGCTTTTCATCCTCCACGCTTATTGCACCATTTACTAAAAGGCTACCGGCGTTTTTGCAATCTTCTGTAAAATTTACTGACCCGGAGGAAGCGCCTGAATTGTGTACAAAAAATGCCTGCCCTGATTGAATACTGTTATAATTAGTTGTAGAATTATAAATCGTACTGGCTCCCGGAGTTGCTATAAATCCTGTTGCAGCCGATATGGTTTGAAATCCACCTCTTCCATTAACGCCTGCTATAAAAAGATCCCATACATAAAATGAATTGTCAATGCCCAAAGATTTTGAATATAAAGTTGGAAAGTCTACCGCAGATGCGTAAGGATTTCCGATTGATTGAAACGAATTAGCTGGAACAGTTAAAGAAGGCTGATTACCTGTAAATAATTTTCCTGTTGTACGTAAGGTGGTTGGCGTTGGTATTGCGTTGGTAGTTGTGGCAGTTCTGTCACCACGTACAAAAAGAAAGTAGCCTTTCGAGTTAGCTATAAAATTGTTTGTGGAAGTGATACCATCATAGGCATCTGTTGATGCATTATAAATTTTCATAGATGGTGCAGCAGAATATGCATCAAACCCGTTGGCGGTACCGGACGGATCAGTAATCCATGTGCCATAGCCTGCAGAAGTGCTTCCGTTTTCCTGCCATGTGTTTTTTACAGTTCCTCCATCTGCCGGTGTAGATAATAATTGCCATGATTTGCCATGCTGGCCTGTTCCGGTTCCTGTATTAATATACCGCTCAACAATATACCGCCCCGTACCATACGTAATGCTGGCGCCTGTTCCCAGCTTATTGAAAGTGCAGGTAGTGTCTGACCCTGAATGGAGCGTAACATTTTTGCTTCCCAGGCTAAATATCCCGTTATCAATTTCATGGAAAGAGGTAATGTTTACATTGTTGGTTAGTGAAACTGTTTTATTAGAAGTGCCTGTATTATTTATCGTTAATGAATTTACTGTGGCAGGCAAACCTGTGCCTGTAACCTGGTTGCCTGTGCCGGTATAAACATAATTGGCCTGTGTACTAAAGTTGCGATTTGGAGTTACAATATTTCCCGAAGTAGTTCCCTGGGCAGCAATGCCATTTGAATTTCCGCTTTTTATCGTACCTCCCGGAGATAAGGTAAAAGTAACGCTGCCAAAGCCCTGGAGTTGGTAATTATAACAGTTCAAAGTTCCATCTACTATGAAGACGGCGTTTGATGCGTCTCCCAAATTGGATCCCGAGAGAGGCAAATTACCATTTAGATAGATGTCTGCACCTTTTTTAATAACAAAAGTTATGTCCATTGAATTAAAATTGGCTCCGCCAAAAGCCACATAGGCCCCGTAAATATATTTGTTAACTCCATATAAATTAATAGTAGTTCCTCCCCAGCCATAAGCTTTTATTTCACCTCCTGTCTGGCGATAATTCCCCCAAAGGTTAACTACAATTTTTGCCTGCTGATAACCAAATTTCAGATGGCCTCCTGTTGAGATAAAGTCGCCATGAACATTCATAGTTTCTGTTGTGGTCGCTGCGGCAGCCAAACTTAAAAAAATGCCATTTTTATCTGGCATGTGCATTTCAAAATTGCCACCAATATTTATGGTTGAATCTCCTATTGTAGGATTAAACGTGAGATAATACATGGATTTGTTATTCGTGCCGATATTATTCAATATAAGATTGCCTGCTACATTATTAAATGCTCCTTTTTGATTCCATACACTGGGAAATGATTGTGCAATATCAAAAGTTACGTTCCCCCAACCACCTGAAGTAGGCGCCGGAATACCAACCACCGCGGTGCCACTATTAGTCGCCCATTGTTTAATATCCACATAAGAGGTTGCTCCATAAGTACGGCTGTCAATTCCAGGCCAATCGGAGGCAATACCGTTTGTGACACTTCCTGCTGAATTATGCGTATAGGTGGCACCGTTATTTACATTAAAATAAGAACAGTTAGCCCTTCCCGTTAGTGTATAGCTGCCTGAAACATTTATCTGTGTGCTTTTG
>CBIGQT010000568.1:0-2675 GCA_966191655.1 uncultured Ginsengibacter sp. | reverse complement strand
AATTTTTATATTGTTCTCACCATAATATTTAAAATCAAAGTAAATATATATTCACAAGACGTTGCATTGAATTCTCAATTAAGAAAATAAAAAGGGGCCGGATAAAAATCCACCCCTGTTATAATCCAATATCCTATGAAAAACCGAGTTTGAAACTGTTGTTACAGCTTTCTAATATTTTTGTATGGTTCTCACCATAATGTTTAAAATTTAAGTCGATATATTTTCACAAGACGTTGCATTGAATTCTCAATTAAGAAAATAAAAAGGGGCCGGATGGAAATCCACCCCTGTTATAATCCAATATCCTATGAAAAACCGAGTTTGAAATTGTAATTACAATTCCTTAATATTTTTACATGGGCTACCATGATGATTTAAAAGTTGTTTTAAATACTTCAAAACTTTCTGTTTTATAAGCTCCTTCTCCAAAATATTTTAAAATAGGCTCCATTTCTTTTGGCTCCAAAAATCCCTGAATAGAAACCGGCTCGCTATCTTCATCCGTAAATATTACTGTAGTAGGAAACCCGGGTTGGCCCGAAGTAGCATACATAGTAAAATCATTTATTTTAAAATTCTCATTATAAGTGTATGATTTATTCTTCCATTCAATGTTTTCTTTTGTTTCAGCGTCTAATTTTACCGGATAGAAATGATCATTAATGTAAGCAATCACTTTCCGATTATCATAAGTTTTTTTATCCATTACTTTACACCAATAACACCAATTGGTGTACAAATCAATTAAAGCGGGTTTCGGATCTGATTTCATACTCTGCCTTAATTCATCCATATTTAACCAGGCTAATTTATCAGGCTTAGTTAATGTACCTTTGAAAGAACATAAAATAATACCTAAGATTACAAAAACAAACTTGGCATTTTTAACCATGAAATAGTAAACGTACGCGATATACATTTTATTGGATTTGTATTTAAAAAATATTCATAAATATTTGAGCAGTAAATTTCTAAAATTATTTCTCACACTGTGTAATTTTTTCATCAATGCATAAGATAGTTATTGCAATAACAGGAGCAAGTGGCTCAATATATCCAAAAATTTTATTAGATAAATTACAGTCTGTCAAAGATCAATGGTCATCACTTGCCTTAATTATCACAGATAATGCCAAAATAGTTTGGCAAACAGAATTAGGCAATGAGGACTATAATTTATATGATGTGAAACACTTTTCGAAGGCTGATTTCATGGCTCCTTTTGCATCCGGATCCGGCGATTATGATATTATGATAATTGTTCCATGCAGTATGGGAACACTTGGGCGAATTGCAGCGGGCATTTCCGGAGATCTTATATCAAGAGCCGCCGATGTTGTTTTGAAAGAAAGACGTAAATTAATTTGTGTTGTTAGAGAAACTCCCTATAATCTTATTCAGTTGCGCAATATGGAAAGCGTTACCCTTGCAGGAGGAATTATATGCCCGGCAACCCCATCTTTTTACAGTAAACCAAAAACTATTGAAGAGTTAGCTGCAACCGTTATTGATAGAGTGCTTGATTTGGCAGGCATTAAAATTGATACTTACCGATGGGGAAAATAAAAGCGCTCTGTTACAAGGCGCTTTCTTCTGAGCAGTTTCGAGAGAACTTTTTATCTGAGATCTATTACCTCAACCTTAGGATAATTTTTAGCGTCGAAAATAAATAATTCATCAGGCAAATTATTATTTGTTTTCATGCTTGTGATAGTGTAAGTATATCTGTCACCGGTTTTTTGAAATATTTTAGTACTAACAATAGACTGCGTTTTTTTATCAACATCTACAAGCACCTTAAAAAAGGTTTTCGTTTTATCAATGGGTGTTAGTTCTATTTCCTGGATCGTTTTATTTCCCTGTTTGCTTTCACCATTTAGCTTATATAAAAAATCCTTATCGTAAAAGTTCGTAAACATTTTTTGAGGAGTAATTGAATTTGCAGAAGCATCAAATTTAGTTATTTGAACTTCATTGGCAGATTTATCATAAGTCCAAATATTAGTGCCATCACTATAAATTTCCTGCCCGGAAACACTGATACGGTATTTAGAATTTTTCATATTTACAACTCCTGTTTTGGTGCCGAGAATTTTATCAGAAGAATTTTCAATTTTAAGAGTGAAATGTGCTTCTACGGTTTTATAAGTTTGAAATTTTGCACTTACATTATCAAGAATTTTTTTGGCATCAGGATCACTTTTGCCTAAAGAATTTGTTTGGGAAAAAGATTTGAATGCAGTAAAGAGAAAAATAAGAAGTAGTAATTTTTTAATCATCATTATCTAAGTTAAATGCTTTTTAAAAGTGGCAAATATACATTATAGACGTCGTTTTGTAGATTTAGGTTTAAGTGCAAGACATAGCAAAGTGTTAATATTATAGCAGGAATAAACACAGATGAATTTTGATAAAATACATAAATATTGGAATGTTAAGAATTAAAATGATCCTACCAAGATATTCAAAAAGCAATCATATTAGCGCACCAGAAAATAATTATAACGTTAATTCTATTAATTACTCATTTCTCCCTGCATTTGAATTGAGTCAGGTATTTTATTTCTCTCATGAAAATCTTTAGCTGCCTTAATAAAATTTATAAAAATCGTTCATTACATGAATTATATAAAAAAAATTCATCCGTTGATAAACGCCCGGCTTTTAAACAG
>CBIGQT010000567.1:0-2688 GCA_966191655.1 uncultured Ginsengibacter sp. | reverse complement strand
ATTTTTTTATATAGAAAATTTTCCTGCTCCATCATTTTCAATTGCCCGATAAGGCAATCATAAAATCCTGCCGAATTAAGAATAAATATTTTTTTATCATGAATATTTAATTGATTCCATGTAAGCATTTCAAAAAATTCGTCCATTGTTCCGTAACCACCGGGCAATATCATTGCGGCATCAGCTTTTTCATAAATCATTTTTTTTCTTGAGTGCATATCTTCCGTTTCATGTGATTCCGAAATACCATAATGGCTATGCTCTATACCACTTAAAAGCTTTGGCATTACGCCTATTACTTTTCCTTTTTTTTCAAGAACAGCATTGGCAACCGCGCCCATAATTCCTTTATTACTGCCACCATAAATAAGTATAATATTTTTTTGAGCAAGCATATAACCTAACTCTTTTGCATGTTCGCAGAACAATGGATTAGTTCCTTCTTTTGAACCGCAAAAAACAGCCAGAGATTTTATTGCCATATTTTTATTTATCTTGAATAAAATTCAAAATAAAAACTTTGAAATCCTAATTTTCTTTTTACACATAACTGTTGCCCAAAGGCAGAATATTAATTACGCTTATGTCTCCTGTTGTTTTACTTTCTTTCATTATCGGATATTTTTTAATGCTGATTATAGTTTCTTATCTCACTTCAAGAAAATCTTCTGATAATGCGACTTTTTTTATTGCAAACCGTTCTTCTAAATGGTATCTCGTTGCATTTGGAATGATAGGCACAGCGCTTAGTGGCGTTACTTTTATTTCTGTTCCGGGCGAAGTTGGCAACCTTGCCGGTTCTCAATTTCGTTATTTTCAATTTGTGCTCGGAAATGCTGTTGGTTATTTTATTGTAGCAGGTATATTACTTCCACTTTATTATAAAATGCATTTAATTTCGATTTATGAAGTAATAGAACGCACACTCGGAAAAGTGAGCCATAAAACTGCAGCAGCTATATTTTTAATTTCAAGAACTATTGGTTCTACTTTCAGACTTTATTTGGTTGCCATCGTTTTGCAGCGCTTTATTTTTGATGAGATGGGTGTTCCATTTTGGTTAACAATCGTTATTTGTTTATTACTAATTTGGGGATACACTTTCCGAGGAGGATTAAAAACTATCATCATAACGGATACGCTTCAAACCGTTTTTCTGGTGTCATCTGTTTTCCTTTCCATTTATTTTATTTGCCACAGCCTTCACTTAAATATAGCCAGCGCATTTCATTCTATTAAAGAAAGCAATTATTCAAAAATATTTTTTACAGATCATTTTGTTACCAATAAATTCCATTTTACCAAACAATTTATCGGAGGCATATTCGTGACGATTGGAATGTTTGGCCTCGACCAGGATCTGATGCAGAAAAATCTGAGTTGCAAAAATCTAAAAGAAGCACAGAAAAATATGTTCACATTTACTTTTGTATTTGTAATTATTAACCTGTTTTTTTTAAGTGTTGGCGCTTTACTTTATATCTATGCAAATCAAAAAGGCATTGCAATTCCTTTAGACGACGTTACGCATTTACCAAGGACAGATTATCTTTTTCCTGAAATAGCATTAAATCATTTTAAAGGGATACCTGCTATTGTTTTTATGCTCGGGCTCACTGCTGCAACCTTTGCCACCACTGATTCCGGGCTCACTGCTTTAACTACTTCTTTTTGCATCGATTTTTTAAATTTTGATAAAAATAAATTGCTAAGTGAAAAGCAAATGGTTAGAAGAAGAACTTATGTCCACATATTTTTTTCTATACTCATATTGCTCGTTATATTATTATTTAATGCTGTAAATGATGCATCAGTTGTTAGCGCAATTTTTAAAGTTGCCACGTATACCTACGGGCCGCTTATAGGTTTATTTGCATTTTCATTGTATGCAAAAAAAAGAAGTGTAATGGACAAAGCAACGCCGGTAATTTGCATTGCGGCGCCGCTGATTTGTTTTTTTATTGATAAATATTCGAAGGTTTTATTTAATGGATATGTATTTGCAGAGGAACTTATTATTGTAAACGGCCTGATTACTTTTCTCGGACTTTTATTAATTTCAAAAAAGAAAACATCTAAAGAAATAATATAAAAACAATGGAACTAATAAATACCAAGGCGGAAAATTATGCAGCGAGGTTTACAACACCAACTGATAATTTATTACAGGAGATTGAAAAATATACATTAGCAAATCATCCTGAGGCAAACATGCTGAGTGGACCCATACAGGGAAAATTACTGGAAATAATAAGCAGGATGATTAAGCCTGAAAGAATACTGGAAATAGGCACCTTCATGGGTTATAGCGCTTTATGCCTGGCGAAAGGTCTTACACAGGAAGGCAAATTGCATACGCTTGAAATAAGAAAAGAAGATGCAACTATTTCACAAAATTATTTTAGCAAATCATTATATAACGAACAGATAATTTTACACGTAGGTAATGCGTTAGAAGTAATTCCAACTTTACATGAGGATTGGGATTTAATATTTATTGATGCTGACAAAGTGAACTATATTAATTATTACGAATTAACTTTGCCACTGTTGAAGAAAGGAGGATTTATATTAGCTGATAATGTATTGTTTCATGGTGAAGTGCTTGAAGACAATATCGCAGGAAAAAGTGCAAAAGCCATTCATGCTTTTAATGAGCACCTGGAAAAAGATAACAGGATACAGCAC
>CBIGQT010000566.1:0-2688 GCA_966191655.1 uncultured Ginsengibacter sp. | reverse complement strand
ACAATTCTGTACTTCTTATAATTTCAATACAATTTTTCTCCTTTTTGCACCGTAACTTTGCGCCTTCATTTTACAAATAAAAAGGAAATGTAGGAACGAAACATTTCCGGCAAATAAAAAAATATGAATCTTTTTGAGAAACAATCTTCAGAATTTATAGCAAGACACATTGGACCTGACGAAAAGGAAACAAAGGATATGCTCACTGAAATTGGTGTTAATTCAATTGATGAACTTATTGATAAAACCATACCTGCAGGAATAAGACTGGGATCGGAATTAAAAGTACCGGAGTCTTTAAGTGAATTTGAATATCTTAATGAATTAAAGCAAATTGCTCAGCAGAATAAAGTTTACAAATCATACATCGGCCAGGGATATTATGATACGATTGTACCCAGCGTAATTTTGAGAAGTCTTTTTGAAAATCCCGGATGGTATACTCAATATACGCCTTACCAGGCAGAGATTGCACAAGGCAGGCTAGAAAGCCTTTTAAATTTTCAGACACTTGTTAGCGACCTTACTGCATTGCCGATTGCCAATGCAAGTTTACTTGATGAAGGCACTGCCGCTGCCGAAGCGATGGCTATGCTTTTTAATCATAAGAACAAAGATCATGATCATATAAGGGCCGCTAAATTTTTTATTGATAATAAAATTTTTAAGCAAACAAAAGATGTTTTAATAACAAGGGCAAAGCCGGTTGGAATTGAAATTGTTTTTGGAAATTATGATTCTATTGATCTTGATGAATCTTTTTTTGGCGCCATTGTTCAATATCCAAACAGTGATGGAAGTATTGAAGAGTATAGAAATTTTATTGAGAAAGTTCATGCAGTAAATGCACAGGTGATAATGGCAACCGATCTTATGGCCCTTACTTTACTAACGCCTCCGGGAGAGTTAGGTGCAGATGTTGCCATAGGTTCATCGCAGAGGTTTGGTGTACCAATGGGATTTGGCGGTCCTCACGCAGCTTTTTTTGCAACCAAAGACGAATTTAAAAGAAATATTCCCGGAAGAATTATTGGTGTTAGTGTAGATGCACAAGGCAATCGCTGTCTTCGCATGGCATTGCAAACAAGAGAACAACATATACGCCGTGAAAAAGCAACCTCCAACATTTGTACAGCGCAGGCCTTACTGGCAAATATGGCTGCAATGTATGCTGTTTACCACGGAGCTGAAGGACTAACGGATATAGCTAAACGAATTTCTCTGCTAACAAAAACGCTTGCTGCCGAATTACAGGAAGAAGGTTTTGAAGTGCAAAACGAAAGTTTTTTTGATACAGTCTCTTTTAAAGTAGCTGATGTAGAAGCGATAAAAACCATTGCTCAAAAACATCAAATGAATTTTCATTACCCTTCAAAAAATATTGTAACCATTTCTTTGGATGAAACAACCGATAGAAATGATGTATTGAATATTATAAACGTTTTTACTACATCCAAAGGCGATGATACTTCTTTTGCGACTTTCGATAATGAAAGCGCTTTAGATAATATTCCTACATCACTTACAAGAACATCAGAATTTTTATTGCATTCTGTTTTTAAAAGTCATCATAGTGAAACTGAAATGATGCGATATTTAAAATTCCTGGAGAATAAAGATTTGTCTCTTACGCATTCAATGATTGCTTTAGGTTCCTGCACGATGAAGTTAAATGCAGCCACAGAGTTAATTCCGGTTAGCTGGCCTGAATTTAGTAAAATACATCCGTTTGCTCCAACAGATCAAACTAACGGTTACGCATACATTATTAGTGAGCTGGAAAAATTATTAAGTACTATAACAGGATTTGCAGCCTGCAGCCTGCAGCCTAATAGCGGTGCCCAGGGGGAGTTTGCCGGTTTGCTGGCAATAAAGAATTATCATGAAAGCAGAAATGATTTGCATCGCAATGTTATTTTAATTCCTATTTCTGCGCATGGAACTAACCCTGCATCGGCAGTAATGGCCGGTTGTAAAGTTGTTGTTACCAAATGTGATGAGGAAGGAAATATTGATATGGATGATTTAAAAATGCAAGCTGAAAAATATAAAGATTCGCTGGCAGGTTTAATGGTTACCTATCCATCAACACATGGAGTGTTTGAAGAAACAATTAAAGAAATTTGCCAATTAGTTCATGATAACGGCGGACTTGTTTACATGGATGGTGCTAACATGAATGCACAAGTTGGTCTTACTTCGCCAGGAAATATTGGCGCTGATGTTTGCCATTTGAATCTTCATAAAACTTTTGCAATACCACATGGCGGCGGCGGCCCGGGTATGGGACCAATTTGTGTGAATGAAAAACTAATTCCCTTTTTGCCCGGGAAAAATGATGGAGAAGGTGCGGTAAGTGCAGCGCCCTTTGGTTCGGCAAGTATTTTATTAATTAGTTATGCTTATATAAAATTACTTGGTCAGCAAGGTATTCGTAAAGCAACCGAATATGCGATATTGAATGCAAATTATATGAAGGCGAGATTAAAAAAATACTATAAGATTCTATACACCGGAAAAGGAGGAACTTGCGCTCATGAATTTATTGTTGATCTAAGGCCTTTTAAAAATTCTGTTGGCATTGAAGCGGAAGATGTAGCCAAAAGGCTTATGGACTATGGCTTTCATGCGCCAACGCTAAGTTTTCCTGTTGCAGGAACTATTATGATTGAACCAACAGAAAGTGAA
>CBIGQT010000565.1:0-2695 GCA_966191655.1 uncultured Ginsengibacter sp. | reverse complement strand
TGATCATAGGTCCATTTGGCAGGTCGGCCACTGGAAGAGAGTGAATCTTTCCATATGGCTATTACAGTGTTTGCCATTTCCTGTGCATAGGAAATCTTCGATTGCGCATTCGCGAAAACAGGGACAGCGATTATAAGGCAAAGCCTCAGGATTATTCTCATTTTATCATGCAATTTTAAATTTTAGTTTTTCTGAAATTTATTATTTGGATTTTATTGCGGGCTGATTTTAATTATTTGCCTAATATTCAACTTAACAAGTGTAACCCCATTATTTTTAACGGCAAACCCATTTCAAATATTTATTTACGCAAACGTTACCGAAAACGTTACCGGAGGTCTGTCACACAAAATTTTTGATGACTTTTTGCTTAAAAACTTAATAGTTCCAAAATGCAATTTTTGCACACTTGCTTTATAGATCAATTACTTTTTCCTCTTCGTTACTTTTATAAGCGGTTTCAATAATTTTAATAACGTTTACACCTTCCTGTGCAGTAACGGGCAACGGTGTATTATTACGAACCGATTCATAAATTCCATCATAATATTCATTGTAATTTCCCTGTTCCGATCTTATATATTCTCTTACTTCTTTCCCCTCTTTTTCTGTATGCAACAAACCCATTTCCGAATCGGGTTCAGTGCCCCAATCACTTTTGCCCGGAGTTTCGCCAGTTTGAAGCAAAGCCTCCTGAACATCAGTTTTAGGTTTTATAAAAGAACCCTTTAAGCCATGAAAAATATAACCAGGCAAAGCTTCACGAACCGTGTAACTTGACTTTAGGCGAACTCTTAGTTTTCCATAATACAATAACAATTCAAAATAATCGTCAACTTGTGATACCGGCCTGACACATTGTATATCTGCAAAAATTTTATCAGGCATACCAAACAACTGCAATGCCTGATCAATCAAATGTGCTCCAAGATCGTATAGTGAACCAGTGCCCGGTCCCGGAATTTCTTTATGAAGTTTGGGGCTGATTACTTCTTTAAAGCGGTCAAAATGCATTTCAACTTCTACAAGATCTCCCAACACATTTTGGCTTATCACTTTTTTTATAGTTTTGTAATCGCTGTCATAACGTCGGTTTTGATAAACTGATAATTTTTTATTTTGCTTTTTTGCAATTGCAATTAATTCATTTCCTTCCTCAACTGTAATGGTGAAAGGTTTTTCAACAACAACATGCTTTCCGGCTTCCAGCGCTTTTTTTGTGTAATCATAATGCGTAGCGTTAGGTGTATTTACAATTACTAACTCCACAGAATCATCTGCCAGCATATCTTCCAGCTTCCTGTATGTTTTTATACCCGGATATTTTTCGTGTGCAAGATTTTTGGTTCGTTCCCAAACTGCATACAGATTAAATCCAGGATTTATGTTGATAAAGGGAGCATGAAAAACCCAACCGCTCATCCCAAAAGAACATAGTGCTGTGTTTATCGGTTTCATAATTTCTTTAGTATTTAAAAATTACTTCAGCTCAACTTTTCTTTCTATCCTAAACCAATCAAAATCTGCATAGCCTGAATCATTCGTTTGATCTTTTCTTGTACAAAATATTCCAACTTTCGCGCCAATCCATCTTCCTTCCTTCGCCTGTAATATATCTCCTGCAGGCGTGAATGTATTTCCATCAAAACTATAACTGAAATGACAAATTCCATTTTTATTTACAACCACTCTTAAAAAGATTGAATCGTTACTTATCTTTCTAACGGTTGTATTTCTCTCCTCTTCACCCTTGTCTGCATTATTACAAATTGCATAAGCAAGATAGATGCCATCATGTTTGCTTACAAGATTTATATTAGCATAACGGAGACCCATAATCGCTAATCCCGCTTCTTCATCTTCTAATTTTGGATTAGGATGAAAAGACATTTTTACTGTAGCCATAAATTCTTCAGCAGGAAATTTTTGCAATAACACATTCGGAACATCCCATAGATTATTTGCACTATCAGGCATTTTCGAGGAAAATAAACGCAACACCCCTTTCGCAGGATCTGTGAAATACCAGGTGGGTTGCGGATTTGCCATCCATTGCCATTGCAAGCCTAAAGTGTTTTCATTAAATTCATCGCTTTCTACAGGAGTAGTTATTGGATAAACTTTTCCAACATTTGGCTTTTTATAAACCAGCACCGGCTCGCCTTTTCCATCTCCGTCTTTATCTATTCCGATTACCGGCCAGTCATCAATCCATTTCATCGGTTGCAGATGAACCACTCTTCCATAAACACCTTTATCCTGGAAATGCATAAACCAATCTTCGCCGGTTTGTGTTGTTACCCATGCACCCTGGTGAGGTCCATTAATTTGTGTTGAGCCTTGATCCATCACCACTTTTCTTTCATAAGGGCCATAAATATTTTTTGAGCGTAAGGCGAGTTGCCATCCTGTAGAGACCCCGCCGGCTGGAGCAAAAATGTAGTAATAGCCATTTCGTTTATATAGTTTCGGCCCCTCAATAGTGGGATCCTTTTCATGGCCGTCGTATACTATCTTTCCTTTATCCAAAGCCTTTGTTCCGTCTTCACTCAGTTGTTGAATTGCTAAAATACTTTTAATACCTGCGCGGCTACCCGCGTAGGCATGAACCAGGTATGCCTTGCCGTTAGCGTCCCATAAGGGGCAAGGATCAATGAGGCCTTTGCCGGCTTCAACAAGTAAAGGTTCGCTCCAT
>CBIGQT010000564.1:0-2699 GCA_966191655.1 uncultured Ginsengibacter sp. | reverse complement strand
AGCCCGACTTTTTTATTTCTAATATTTAGTATTCACTAAAATTAATATTCCACAATAATTATTTATTTTCATTCTAACTAAAGTTTACCAAATGTCTCACCCGCTTTTTCGCAAAAAAAGTATTACTGCTATTTTAGCCGATGCCAAAGAAGGCCTTTCAGATACTACACATTCTGCAGGCGGCTTAAAAAAAGTTTTAAGAGTGAAAGATCTTACTGCTATGGGTATAGCAGCAGTGGTTGGTGCCGGAATATTTTCAACCATTGGCAATGCATCTTTCCAGGGTGGACCAGGCGTAATATTATTGTTTATTCTTACAGCAGTCTGTTGCGGTTTTTCTGCTTTATGCTATGCAGAATTTGCTTCGCGTATACCCGTTAGCGGTAGTGCCTACACTTATGCATACGCGGCCTTTGGAGAATTGATCGCGTGGATCATCGGATGGGACCTTTTAATGGAATATGCAATAGGTAACATAGCAGTTGCTATATCCTGGAGCCAGTATTTTGTAAATCTTTTGGAAGGATTGCACATACATGTTCCTGCTTTTTTAACTACTGATTATTTAAGCGCATCACGTGCCTTTACTGCAGCAAATATTGAATTAGCCAGGGGAACTGCTATTGCGGATCTTCCTGCAACAATGCGGCAAGGTTATACTGCATGGTTGAATGCGCCGCACATTGGAAGCTTAAAATTTATAGCAGATATACCGGCGCTTGCTATTGTGTTTTTTATTACATGGCTTGTTTATACCGGCATTAAAGAAACAAGAAAAGCTACTAACCTTATGGTTGGTTTAAAAATTATTTTTATTTTTGCGGTCATTGCGATTGGTTTTTTTTATGTGGCGCCCGCTAACTGGAGTCCTTTTTTGCCTAACGGTTTTGGTGGAATGATGAAGGGCGTATCGGCTGTATTCTTTGCATACATCGGCTTTGATGCAATATCCACCACTGCTGAAGAGTGTGAAAATCCACAACGGGATTTACCTAAGGGAATGATCTATTCTCTTATTATTTGTACGGTGCTATATATTTTAGTCGCTATTGTTTTAACGGGAATGGTTTCTTATAAACAATTGCAGGTAGGCGATCCGTTAGCGTATGTTTTTAAGCAGGTCGGCCTTAATAAAATAAGTTATATAATTTCTTTTAGTGCGGTTATTGCAACAGCCAGTGTATTGCTTGTTTTTCAATTGGGGCAACCGAGAATATGGATGAGTATGAGCCGCGATGGCTTGTTGCCAAAGGCTTTCAGCCGCATACATCCTAAATATAATACACCTTCGTTTTCAACAATTGTTACGGGATTTGTAGTAGCAGTTCCGGCGTTGTTTTTAAATCTTACAGAAGTTACTGATCTTACAAGTATAGGGACTTTATTTGCATTTGTGCTGGTATGCGGCGGTGTGCTTTTATTGCCAGCAAGAGAAGCAGGAGAAGAAAAACCAAAATTTAAGATACCATATGTTAGCTCTCAGTTTATAGTACCTGTATTATTTATTGTAGGTGTTATTATTTTCTGGAAAAACTTTTTAGGTTTATTCGATTTTAGCCAGGGATGGGAAATGTTTAGAGATAAACTACCTTTCTTTCTCTTTATAATACTTTCTACTTTATTAACGATTGCTTCATTCGTAAAAAGATTATCATTAATTCCAACGCTTGGTTTAGCCAGTTGTTTTTATTTAATGACGGAACTGGGTTATACCAACTGGTTACGCTTCTTAATATGGCTGATAATTGGGTTGGTTATTTATTTTCTATACAGCCGGCATCATAGTAAACTGGGACGGGCAGGTTAAGCAGAAGTGTAATATGGTATCATAAAAAGAGGCTGTTCGATATTACGAACAACCTCTTTACAAAAAAATTAAATATAGTAATTAAGCATTAGCAGGCTCACGGCTTGCTTTCTTATTCACATTTTTTTCTGCAATTTGAGTAAGCAGCAGATCAGCATTCTTTTCTTCCTGCAAAGTTTGATGTAATACATTGGCTACTTCATCATAACCTAATGTTTTAGCCAGTCTTACTAATCCACCATAAGTTGCTATTTCATAATGTTCTGCTTTTTGAGCGGCGAAAACTAATCCAACATCTCTTTGAGCAGAATTTTTATCTGTTTCATCAATGATGTCTTCTCCTTCGCTTACTATGCCTGCCATAGCCGGGCATTTAGTAGCATTAGCATCTTCATTTATTATTCCAAAAACTTTTTCGAGGCGTTGCACCTGTTGTTTTGTTTCTTTTAAGTGAGATGAAAAAGCATTCTTTAATTCCTGTGTGGTAGAGGCCTCTTCCATTTTTGGTAAGGTTTTTACTAATTTCTTTTCGGCCCAGTAAATATCCTGTAACTGTAATTTTAAAAACTCGCTCAGCTTGGAATCGGCAAGGTTTATCTTGTTGTTTGAATTGTTGTTATTCACATTTCCGTTTGTGTTGTTCGTTCTTGTACTTGTATCCATTATTAAAATTTTATTGTTAAGAAATATTGTTTATTTGCTTGTCTTAAGCATGTATATATAATAAGGTAAAAAGTCCGGACTTCCAAAAGAAATTGACCGGTTTGTAAAATTTTAACAAATATAACTGTTACGGTTATACGAAAAATAATCATGTCTCAAATAATCATGTAAAATAACTTTCTAACCGTTACAAATTGAATACTGTTACTGGCATGATATTAAGCTAAAA
>CBIGQT010000563.1:0-2705 GCA_966191655.1 uncultured Ginsengibacter sp. | reverse complement strand
TCACTAAAGACTTCTCTTGCTTTTAAATTTTCAGCGGTTGGAGTATAAGTTTGTTACTTAACGTTAGCGTATAAGAAAAGAAGCGTTACGAATAAGAAAGTCAGTCGTTTCATTTTCAATTTATTTATTGAATTTATTTTAAAAGAATCCAAAGATATTTTATACATGTAAAGATTTCGATTTTTTATTATTTAATAATAAGCATTTACAAAATAATAATGCCACGATTGTTATCCGTGGCATTATTATTCTTTAATAAAAAATTCGGCTATTTACATTTTCAAAACTTTACCACTTCCGGCTACTTTGCTATTGATTTTTGTTGCATTTCCTTTATAAAATACATTTCCGCTCCCACTTATTTTCGCATCAATACTGTTGCTGGCATACACTTTTATATTTCCGCTTCCGCTAATTTTTGCATCCACATCATTACTGCTGATATTGCTGCAATCTATATTTCCACTTCCGCTTATATGGGCACTGATAGTATTGGTGCTATTACCTTTTAAATCTATATTTCCGCTTCCTGATACTGAAAGATCAAGATCTTTAAAAGTATCAAAATTTAATGCAAGATTACCGGAACCGGAAACAGCTATATCTGTTTTGGCATCATTCGTAAATGCTCCGCTTCCATTAATATTACCACTGCCGCTCAGTTGTAAAGAATTTATTTTGGTCATTGAAACGTATATATTCATTTTTGAGCTGGATTTAAGATTCACATTTTTCTTTGACCTTATAGATAGCTTGCCACCTTCTACGGTTGTTTCAATATAGGGAAGCAGGTTTTCATCGGCTTCTACCACAACACTATTAGAATTTCCATAAGTAATCTGAACGTTCATAGAACCTTGTGAAGATAAAGATGTGAAATTGCTCAGTTCACGGGTTTCTTTTTTTATTTGGCCATTGCCTTTAATGGTCTCCCAATTTTGAGCAAATGAGTTTATGCTTAAGAAAGCGAATAAAACAAACAATAATTTTTTCATAACAATTTATTTTTTTGAAAAGAGATAAGAGTAATACGGACAGGAAATAAAAAAGTTACAGGAATAAAAAAAATTAAAAAAAATTTTTGACCAGTGCTTCTTCCAAAGTAACAACATTTAAAAGTATTATATCTGCTATAAAAGAGAGTTCCATTAGTAAAGTTTATTGTGTAATCTTAAATTTCATTGATCATAAAATTACAAAGCAGTTGCAACAGGTAACTGCAAACTAAAAGCAATTGTAGTGAAACACAGTTTTATTATTGTACCGCCCATGCAAGTCCGTCAGGTCCGCCACCAACATCAATCTTATTAATAACCGCCAATGTTTTGAGATCAATAACAGCAACATAACTATCTGCCGTGCAGGCAACATACGCACGTTCGCCACCAGGCTGCATCAAAATACCGGCAGCTCCATGGCCAATATTTATTTGTTTTAACAACTTGCGTGACTTTGCATCATACACGGTAAGATTTCCACCGCCAAGGCTTGATATAAATACAAGTTTGCCATCGGGCGTAAACTTTAAACGGTTGGCGCCATTCACATGGGCATCAATAGTTGCTGCAAGTTTTTTTGTTGTAACATCAATGATAAAAATTTTTCCATCTTCAGCAGATGCCGTCCATAATTCAGTGCTATCGGGCGATACATCAAACCCTTCAGAGCCTTTTGAAACAGGAATGAGCGTTTGTTCTCAATTAGACCGTTGCTGCATACCCTGCGGCGGCCTGTTACCTTGCGGTGGTGGTGGCATGTTGCCATTTGAAGCGTTACCTCCCGGTGGCCCGAAATTGCCGCGAGGTACTATGGTATCCTGTAAAATGCTTATCGTTCCTGAAGAAACATTAGTTGTATAAATTTTCTTAGCCTTGTTGGTTACATAGATCATGTGCGTTCTGTCCTGCCCTGTTCCCATCGCCCATTCAATTGTTTTGGTAGATGGATTATAACAGCCAACTGCTTTAGAGCCTTCAACCGTAAACCACAATTTACCATCAGTAAACACAAGGCCATGCGGGCCAAACAATGGCTTTGTATCAATATCGTCTAACCGTTTTTGCGCAACAAGATCAATCACATTTATGGTATGTAAACTACCACCGCCATAAATAGAAACATAAGCTGTTTTCCCATCTGCTGAAGCAATAACTTCATGCGGATCTTCGCCAACAGGAACTGTTGCTGCTACCTTTAATGTAGAAGGATTAACAATAGCAAGCGTATGATCATTTTTTGAAAGCGCCAATAATAATTCATGTGTTGTTGGTTGGGCGCTGCATGATGTGAATGCATATAATACTGTTACCAGGAATAGGTTCACGATGCTTAACCTGAACTTATATTGTTTTATTTTTTTCATAACTGAATTTTATTATTTAAAATTAGTTATTCTCTGTGTTTATTCTTTTTACGATCCCTTGTAGCCGGGACCCTTTAAAAATCTTCCAGGATAAGCGCCGGTGTGTATATTATTTTTCAATACCTGCACACCATTTACAAACACGTCACTTACGCCGATAGCATATTGGTGCGGCTTATCATACGTGGCATGGTCCTGGACCGTAGCGGGATCAAATATCACAACGTCTGCATAATTACCTGTCTTTAATTCTCCGCGCTTTTGCAATTTTAAATGCGTTGCGGGAAGTTTGGCCAATTTATAAACTGCTTGCTGCAGGCTCATTAATTTTTCGTCACGGGTA
>CBIGQT010000562.1:0-2706 GCA_966191655.1 uncultured Ginsengibacter sp. | reverse complement strand
AAATAATAATACGAATGTAAACCCGTTGCGGCCATACACCCCCATCGGTTTATTAAATAACATAACCAATTATCTTGAAACAATCATTTCACCGTTTGTAAAACTTCATGTAAAAAATCCACAGTTTGAAGAAATACAACTTGATTTTAAAGTGAAGTTTCATGAACATGTGGAAGAATCTTTTTTCACAAAACAATTAAGCACAGAAATAGAACAGTTTCTGACTCCGTGGGCATTTGATAATAAAAAAGAAATTTCTTTTGGCGGAAAAATTTACAAAAGCGCTTTGATAAATTTTGTTGAAGAAAGATCATACGTGGATTATGTTACCTGTTTTAAAATGTACCAGTTTATTAATCGTACCGATCCGCCGAAGGATGTAGAAGTAGCCGTTGGTTCTACTGCACGTTCCATTCTTGTTTCGTATTTCGATGAAGAAAATAATATCAAACATAAAATTGACCCGATAGAAAATTGTACTTGCTAATGGATGAACAAACAACGATATCAAAAAACAGGCAACTTCCTTTACCGCAGGATTATGATGCTTTGCGAACGGAAGGATTAAAATATATTGAAGACCTCTCTCATTCAATATGGACAGATTATAATGAACATGATCCGGGCATTACTACAATGGAAGCGCTATGTTATGCAATTACAGAACTTGCCTACCGTAGCGACTTCAACATGAAAGACCTGGTGACCGATAAAAATGGCGCCACAGTAAGCGGGCAGGTTTTCTTTACTGCAAAACAAATTCTTACCAACAATCCGCTTACTATTGATGATTACCGGAAATTATTAATTGATCTTGATGGCGTACATAATACCTGGCTTTTTGCAGATGATAGCCAGAAAGATGCGAAAGGAAATTTAATTCCCATAAATGAAGTACCGATTTATGCCAATTGCAAATAAGATAAATTACAATACGAGCTAACAAATATTTCTTTGTTTCTTTCAGGGCTTTACCGCGTGTTGCTCGATCTTGATGATGATAATGTATATGGCGATTTGAATAATGGAGAAGTCGTAATTGAAAATCCGAAGCTTGCAGGAAAATTTTCAAAGGGCGGTTTTTTGTTCTCTGTTGAACTACCTCCATGGAAAGACGCCGATTTTATTTTTGCTGCTGCAGCTTCCGACAAAAATAATATCAGCGCTGTTGTTATAAGCGGCGAACCCGACGAATGGATTTGCAATTTGACATTAACGGATAGTTCCACTTTACAGTTTAATATTACCATTTCAAAAAAACCTTCTTCCAATACTGTTGCGACAGCAGACGTGCAAACGATGTTTACAGATAACAACTTTCAGTTTGTTGCAGATATATTTTCTTTTTACACAAGTAAGATTGCAAAAGCAAAACAAATAGTAAAAGCAGCGGTGAAAACATTGCAGGAACATCGTAATCTCTGCGAAGATTTTATTTCTGTGACTACCGTAGACGATGAAGAAGTTGCTTTTTGTTTTGATGTGGATGTAAAGCCTTCTGCTGACATTGAAAAAGCAGAAGCTGAAATATTTTATGCAATTGAAAATTACCTGAACCCTTCTGTTGATTTCTATTCGCTGAAAGAATTGCTTGATAAAAAAATTCCGGTAGATGAAATATTTGAAGGCGTGGTATTACAGCATGGTTTTATTGA
Organism: uncultured Ginsengibacter sp.; assembly: GCA_966191655.1. Classification (GTDB taxonomy): domain Bacteria; phylum Bacteroidota; class Bacteroidia; order Chitinophagales; family Chitinophagaceae; genus Ginsengibacter. The sequence goes on along the minus strand of CBIGQT010000562.1, from coordinate 1,051 downwards.
TACCACTCAATTAGAAAATACACAACTGCGCAGCGTCATCTATACTTCCGATATTATTAACCTGCTAATGGATATTGATGGGGTGATCGCTATTCGCAATTTTGTGATGACCAAATATGGCGCTGATGGAAAACCGGCACCGGGCTTTCTCGGTTTGAAATGGTGCATGAATATCAGTGCACTTCATAAACCTGTTTTGAGCACGGACAAATCGAAAATATTATTATTTAAAAATCAATTTCCGTTTATTGCCAATTATGATGAAGTGTATGATACTATTTCTTTATTTCATGCAGAGCGCACCCGTGCAAAATTAAACGGCCTTGAAGATGATCTGCCGATACCAATTGGCAAAAAAAGAGATACGGAAACCTATTGGCCGGTGCAGTATGATTATCCGCAAACCTACGGTATTGGTTTGTATGGCCTGCCGGATAATGCAACACAATTGCGCATAGCACAGCAACGCCAGTTGAAAGCTTATTTAATGTTCTATGAACAATTGCTGGCTGATTTTCTTTCTCAGCTTTCTAACGCTTACGAATTATTTTCTACCGATAATATTGTTCACACCTACTATGCCCAATTCTTAAAAGACATAAAGGATATAGATGAGGTGTATGTAAAATCCGGGCCAACAGTTTTGCTTGAAGATGCGATTAGTAATGCTGATTCAACCATTCAGCCAAAAAATAACTGGCAGTATCTATACGAACCGAAAGATGTATTCGAAGACAGGCGTAGCCGTTTTTTAGATCATTTGCTGGCAAGGTTTGCAGAATCATTTAACGATTATGCATTGTTGATGTACACGATCAATTATACCGAAATGACGGAAGAAAAAATTGATTTTACTGATATAACAAATGCTAAAATACGAACGCTTCAAAACTATCCTGACATCAGCAGCAACCGCGGAAAGGCTTATAATTATTTTCCCCAGGATAATAATTTCAATATCGACACATCAAAACTATGGGATACCGATAATGTTTCAGGATTGGAAAAACGAATCAGTTTTCTTACAGGCATAGATAATGTCACCCGCCGG
>CBIGQT010000561.1:0-2709 GCA_966191655.1 uncultured Ginsengibacter sp. | reverse complement strand
AAAATAAAAATTGTTGACAATGCTTATCATTCATTTGAACCGATAATAAAAAATATTCCTAATGTAAATGAAAGCCCCGTTACAACCATTGCTCTTGATGCAAATCCCAGTTCATGCTGGTACGACTTTAGCGTATTTGTAGAAGGCAACGATGTATTCGAAAAAAGATATGCAGGACATTTGGAAACGGGTACAGAAAGTATGGGCGATCCTGCTATGGGGAATTAATGCACTTAGATTACAACTAATATTAAAAACACAATGCCCAAAACTCCATCCAACAATACAATTGAAGATTTCTTAACCGGAAAATCAGAACATACAAAATCTTTGTTTGATCACTTTGTAAATGAATACAGGAAAATCGGGCTGGTTACTTTACATCCTGCAAAAACAATGATTGGTGTTGCCAATGATAAAAAAAGAATTGCCTGGATAACGCAATTCGGAAAAAATTTTATTCATATTGTTTTCCCCTTTTCAAAACCGTATCCTGATAATTTATGTTTCCAGAAAATAGCCCAGGTGCCGGGAGATGCTCTCCAGTTCAATCATCATTTTCGTATGTTATATAAAGATGATATAAACGATGAAGTAATTAAGTTTATGAAAATGGCTTATAAAGGCGAATAAGAATTTACCATTCCCCTTTTTTTAACTTTCTGGCAATAATATATTCCCTGTTCTTATATGCGTGCATGCCACTGGAGATTGCTAAAATTAAAGAAGCAAAAATGCACGTATACGCTATACCGTTATGAACGCTCCATTGACGTACCGCTATTGCTATGAAAGCCCAGATACCAACCGCAGCGGCCTCACGCATATTTCTTTTTTGAATTAAAAGAAGGTAGAGTACGCAGGCAATTAGTATCAAAAGTATCGTCCATATATTTTCACTTAAACCAAATCTCCCCCAACCCGTTGATGTAAGCCATGCTGCAATACAGGCAATGGTTGCAACCATCATCCATCCAATATAAAATGCAATGGGCCACCACACAAAAAATATATTGCGCACTGAAACATCATCAAGCTCAAGGCGAAGGTTTATGGTTACAATAACGAGGCTTAATAACAATACAAGAATGCATATAACGGATAAGCCCAAACGCTCATTAAGCCAGCAATAAAGCCAGGCCGCATTGGCGACGTTGCTTATTGCAAACCAAATTCCTGTGCGCTCAATGTATCGTTCCGGGTCTTTTCTCCTCAATAAAACCCATTGATATATTGCAAAGCCAATAGCCAGTAAAAATATAAGTCCCCAAATACTAAACGCGTATCCTGCCGGGGCAAATAAGGTATCATATTTATGGCTTATATCTGCAACATTTTCATTGGAAAAAAATCGCGTGTTACCGGCATAATTTGCAAACAACATTATTAATAAAGTAATTGTATTTAGCAGAACCAGTAAAAGTGATTTATTCTTCATCTTACGTTTAAGTTGTAACAGCCAGCCCACATGTTTTGTTCAGCTATTTATCATTATTAAAAAAAATATACCTTAAAATCAATTTCAACATACACTTTTCAGTCTTCAGTAAAATATATCTTCGGGCCTCATTTTATTTTCACATATAACGTAATATTTGCGTGTATCCTGTTTAAAAACGGCGATTTATTATTCATTTTATTCAACAAATAAATTTTTTTATATGCGCTTAATTTTAATTTCCTGTTTTTTTATACCAATAGGTTTACATGCACAATTAAACAATGCTTATTTCAATCAAACTCTTCCGGGAAATAAGGTAAGAATGTTTTCGCCCGGTGTTATTTCTGATGAATTTGGAAACAGGGATATGGCCATTTCCCCGAAGGGAGATGAACTATTTTATACAATGCAATATAACTATGGAATGTTCAGCACAATATTGTATTCAAAAAAAATTAACGGAAAATGGTCCCGGCCTGAAATTGCCGGCTTTTGCGGAAAATATAAAGACCTGGAACCTGCTTTTTCATTTGATGGAACCAAGCTTTATTTTTCATCTGACAGGCCATTAACTGATACCGGCAGTGAAAAAGATTATGATATATGGTATGTAACAAAAGTTAATAACAAATGGATGAATCCGGTAAATATGAAAAGCCCGGTAAATACTGACAAAGATGAATATTATGCATCTGCTGCAAAGAACAGCAATATCTATTTTACAAGGGCCGTTGAAGGACGGGAAGAAGATATTTTAATTTGCAAATTTACTAACGGCGTGTACAGTGAAGCAGAGAGTTTACCAGATAGCATTAATTCAACCGGAGATGAATTTAATGCCTTTGTTGATCCGGATGAGTCTTATATAATTTTTTCAGGGTATAAAAGAAAAGACGGGTATGGAAGCGGCGATTTATACATTAGTAAAAAAAATAAAAAAGGTGAATGGCAACAGGCAAAAAATTTAGGAACCCTTATTAATTCTGAAAGCCTTGATTATAGTCCTTACATAACTCCTGACAAAAAATATTTTTTCTTTACCAGTAACAGGCATAATATTAAAATGCCTTTTAAAAGAGCAAAAACATTAAAAGAATTAAAGGCAATTATGGTTAGCCAGCTAAATGGAGCAGATAATATTTATTGGATAGAAGCAAGTGAAGTTTTGAAATAAATACGCACAATCTGCTTTGCACACTTATCAGGCCATGATTTCAATTTGTGAATTGCACTTGTTTTATTTTCTTTACCGGCATGATCTGTTGAAT